>RPQK01000361.1 GCA_003819755.1 Acidobacteriota bacterium
AAACGGAAGATCCAATGATCATTTCTTCCTCACTTCGACATTCGACATTCGATATTCGATATTCGACATTCTGTCTTTCTTCTTCATCGGGCAGGCTTTTGGTTGCGGCTACGCCGCGCCGCGTAATTACAACAAATAGCAGACCGCCCTCTGGTTGTGGGGGTCGGCGACGACGTGGGCCTGTAGGCCGCCGGTCTGAGCCGGGACATCAATGACTTGCAGCCACTCCGCGTAAGGGGCAGCAGACGGGACCAAATCGGCCAGGCAATTGGCCGGCGAGGCGAAAAAGCTGTGGTTAAACTCCGCTTGAGAATCATCCGGGTAAACCGGCAGGTAGACGATCCCATCCTCCACCAGGTCCAGGAAGAAATGAGTTCCGTACGAAACCTCCGGCACGTGGCCGCCTTCCTCTCGCGCCATCTCGACCAGCACCCGCGTGGTATTAATGTCGGCGTAGGAGACGTTCACCCCCAAATCGATGCTGCTGCTCCCCCAGCGACCCGGTCCCATGGTCAGGACCTGGCTCCCGGATAAATCGGGGTGCTTCAGCACACGACCAACCACGGACCCCAACGATTTCTTCACAGTCATGTCTCGAAGGGCCGAATATTTCTTCGGATCGATGTAAATGATGTGGGAAATGGGGCTGACCAGCCCTCCATTGATCATCCGGTTGGCCCTGAACAACACCCGCTCGTGCCGAATGTCCACCGGGAAGCCCACCGGCTTGGATATCCCCGGCACTTGCAGCGGCCGACACTGCAGCAGATTCACCCGAACCTGGCGGTTCTCGTCCACGCACGCCGTGAACTCGGTGTCAACCGGGTGCCCGTAAGCGTTTTCGAGGCAAGCCAGCATACGCCCGAACAAGCTGACGAAGTCCGTCTGGGTGACCAGCTGATGGAAGGTCAGAACGAGATCCGACGGCGCTTCAGAGCAATCGGTCCCGTAGGGGTGCATCAGGTAACCATCTTTCAGCTTCGAAACCAGCAGGTGGAGATTTGGATAGTCCCCCCCCTCGAGGACTTGAGACAGGGGCAAGGTCACCAGGTCATTTGCATCCAGATCGAGCAAGTCGATGTTGTGCTGAGAGTACTTGACCACCTTCAGCCCGAATTCCGGGCGCAACTCCGGGCTGCTGACCGCGACCATACGCGGGTAGTCTTCGCCCACCCGGTTCACCGCCCGCGTTCCCAGCCCGAAGACCAGCCGTATCGCTCCTTTTTGCGGGTCAATCCGGCTGCTCCAGGCGTAGAAATTCCGCGAGAAGGCCACTCCAGCCAGCATCGGGAAGAAGTAACGTTTGTGGACCGTCCCGGAAACGCGCTGAACCAGGATCGCCATCTGTTCATCCGAGTCAACCAGGCCGCGCCGCCGGCGGTAAGCCAGCGCGTCCGGGTTCAAAGCACTCGCGTAGACGAGCTTAATCGCCCGCAGGAAGCCCTCGAGCCGCTGTTGCGGGTTTCCCTGGTTCGCGCAGAATTCGCTCCGATATTTGCCGGCAAAAGAGTTCCCAAAACTGTCTTCCAGAAAACTGCTGGAGCGGACGATGACGGGAGACTGGCCGAAATAATCCAGGAGACGTTCGAACTGCCCGATCATCTCGTCCGGGAAGTGCCCCTCCAGGAAACGCTGCTCGATTTCCTCAAACTCCTGCCCCGTCGGCTCCGGGCCTCGGGCCACTTGCAGTCTCAGCCGGAAAAGGTCGTTATTGACGAGGAAAGTGAAGAAGACGTCCGATCCGATAAAAAAGGAGTCCTGGTCTTCAAAGGTCTCCGAGTAATCACAGCCGGGTTTTTCAAGGATCTTTCGCGCGAGCAGCATCCCGGCCGCCTTCCCGCCGATCCGCCCGGAGCCGATCACCCGGTCGCGAATGTCCAGCAGGTCCTCGACCCGAAAATGGGAGTTCACAAGCTCGAGGAAATGCGCATCGGTGCCAAAGAGCATCCGCACCAGCTCTTCTTTGAGCGCCCTGATTTCCGGAGACTGCTCGGACAGCTCCTGTCCCGCTTCCTGGTAACGGCGCAGCCGCCTGTAAACGCTGTCCCAGGGAGCAATCGACCGCGGGACCGGGGCAAGAGCGGTCGCATAGGCTGTGAGGGAGACTTCCGCAGCATCGTCACTTGCCAGCACCGGCACCCAGCACTGGTCGGTTACCCGGTGCGGCCTGAACATCTCCGACGAGTAACGGTCCCAGACCTTCAGCGGCTGCACGTACATCTGCCCTTTCACCCGGTACACGTCAATGAGAACCTGGGTGGTGTCGCGGATCCGCGCAATCGCGCGATTGGAGTGGCGAGTGCGCGTCAGGGCAAAGTAAGCGACCGTGTCAAGCTCAAACAGGTAAGGGCAGGTGATTTGGAAGAAATTGGCCAGGAGCTCGTCTGTGCCCCAATCCGTGACCAGGGCGGAGAGGTTGTCAAATACGTAGAAGACCTCGCGTCCTTCCCGCTCGATGATCTCGTGCAGATCCGCGCAGAAGACATCGAAGCCGGAGCGCGGATTCAGTTCCCGAACCTCGATTGCCCCGGTTTCGGGAATGACGGCCGGGTGGGCCGCAAAGCGGACGTAAACGACTCGCCGCTTCTGCTGCAAGGCCGTTTCGACAAACGCCCGGGCAAAGACCGGGTAGTCCTCCAGGTTGTCGACCTGCCAGACAACGTTATCCCCCAGCCGCAGGCCCTGGAGGATATTATCAAGGGACGTGATCCCGGTCCCGATGCTCGGTGTGGTCATCCTCACTGCCTCCTTGGGAGAATTATAGAGGACCAGGAAGACCTCAAGGACCTCAAAGACGTCTTTTTGTCCTTGAGGTCTTTCCTGGTCCTTTCTGGCCCGTCGGCAACGAACCGACCAGCTTACGGATAAATTCCGCGCACCTTCAAGGCTTCGGCTACCCGATCCAAGGCTCGCGCCCAGGCGGCCCGCCGCATGTTCACCTTGTACTTTTGCGACGCCAGAAGCACTTCCTCGAAAGCAGTCACGATTATCTGCTTCAAGCGGGCGTTGACCTCGTCCTCCGTCCAGTACAAGCCGGAGTTGTTCTGCACCCACTCAAAGTAGGAAACCGTCACGCCTCCCGCATTGGCCAGGATGTCAGGCAAAACGAAGACGCCCTTCTGATCCAGCACGGTGTCGGCATCCGGCACTGTCGGTCCGTTGGCTGCTTCGGCCACGATCTTGGCCTTGACGCTGTTCGCCACACACGGCGTGATGACGTTCTCGAGGGCTGCAGGAATGAGAATGTCGCAATCGAGTGTAAGAATCGCATCGCCCGGAATCGTCTCGGTGCCGGCCAGGCCGACAACCGATCCGGTTCTCTGCTTGTGCTCGATGGCCCGGTGCGGATCGAAGCCGTTCTCGCAGAAGACGGCGCCGCGTGAGTCACTGACCGCGATCACCTTCGCATCGTAGTTGTCGTGGATGAGCTGGGCCGAAATCGCGCCCGCATTTCCGAATCCCTGGATCGCGACTCGCGCCCCTTTCAGGGGAATCTGCAGATGTTTGGCCGCCTCGGCGATCACGAAGACGCAGCCACGCGCCGTCGCCTCGTTGCGTCCCTTGGAGCCGCCGATCGCCAGCGGTTTGCCGGTTACGACGCCGGGGCAATACTCGCCTCTGGCCATGCTGTACGTGTCCATCATCCAAGCCATGGTCTGGGCATTGGTGTAGACATCGGGAGCGGGGATGTCCTTGGTCGGCCCGATGATGCAGGAGATTTCCGAGGTGTACCGGCGGGTCATGTGCTCAAGCTCGAAGTCGTTCAGTTCTTTCGGGTTGCAGATGACCCCGCCCTTTGCTCCGCCGTAGGGGATGTTAACGGTGGCGCACTTGTAGGTCATCCAGCTGGCCAACGCCTTAACCTCGTCAAGCGTGACGTCCGGATGATAACGAATACCCCCTTTTGCGGGGCCGCGGGCCGTGGAATGCTGGACACGGTACCCGGTGAAAACCTTGAACTTCCCGTCCCGCATTTTAACCGGGAAATGCACGGTCAGTTCCCTCTCGGGCAGCCGGATCTGGTTTCGAATCTCGGTGTCCAGGCCGAGCAGATCGGCCGCCAACTCGAAATTCTTTAAAGCCATCTCAAACGGGTTCAGCTTGGTTTGGGCTTCGGTTTGGTTTTGGTTGGTCTCATCCATAGAGAAGTGCTCCCTTATTAATGGTTTCTTGCGTCGTGACATGGTGGTGCGTATTTATTTCAGAAAGGAATAGTAAATTCAACAACTATAAGATGATCTAATTTTATCGAGTAAACGACCGAAAGGACCGGAAGGACCGGAAGGACAAGAAGGGCTTCAAACGCGGTCGTCAGCTGACCACGCTCTTGACTTTGAATTCCTCGGCGGGCGGTGCGATGGCCGGGGCGGCATCTTCGGCGGGCAAATCCTGGACTTTGCGGAGGTGGCGTTCGAGCACGCGCGATCGGGTTGCCGCCATCTCTACGGTGCTGCTGGCCTCCTGGAGCTTTTTTTGCACCTTTTCGAGCACCCCGCCAAATTTGGCGAACTCGGTCTTCACCGCGCCGAGCACGGACCAGACTTCGCTCGAACGCTTCTCGATCGCCAAAGTGCGGAAGCCCATCTGCAGGCTGTTTAGGATGGCGCCGAGGGTGGTCGGGCCCATGATCGAGACCCGGCAATCTCGCTGCAGGCTCTCGAAAAGCCCCGGCCGCCGGAGTGCTTCGGCAAATAGCCCTTCTGTCGGGAGGAACATCACGGCAAAGTCAGTCGTGAAAGGGGGGTTGATGTACTTGTCGTGGATTTTGCGCGCCTCTAATCGGATTCGCATTTCAAGCGCACGCGCGGCCTCCTCCACTTCGGCTGGGGTTCCGCTTTCCTGAGCTTCGAGCAGGCGCTGGTAATCCTCCTGGGGAAATTTAGCGTCGATCGGCAGCCAGACCGGGCTCCGCTCCGCCGGCTCACGCCCGGGAAGGCGGATCGCAAAGTCGACTCTCTCGCTGCTGGTCGGGGAAGGCGGCACATTGGCCGAGAACTGATCGGGGGTCAGCATCTGCTCGAGCAGGTTGCCGAGCTGGACCTCGCCCCAGCCGCCGCGCGTCTTGATGTTCGTCAGGACGCGCTTCAGATCTCCGACCCCCGAGGCCAGGCTCTGCATCTCACCCAACCCTTTGTGGACCAGCTCCAGGCGGTCACTGACCAGCCGGAAGGATTCGCCGAGCCGCTGCTCGAGCGTCGCATGCAGTTTCTCGTCCACGGTCGCCCGCATCTGCTCGAGTTTCTGTGAATTGTCCTGGCGGAGCCGTTCAAGTCCGGCCTCCACCGTCTGGCGCATCTCGGCCAGGCGTTTTTGATTCGCCTCTGACAGATAGGTCAGGGTCGAGGCAAAGAGATCGAGCTGAGCCTTCTGCGCGCTCGCCCAGTCGGTCATCCGCGCGGAAATCGTCTGACTGAAGTCGTACAGACGGGTAGTCATTTCGCCGCGGCTCCGCGCAAACTCCTCACGGATCAGGCGCTCGGTCCGTTCCTGGCTCTTCTCGATGAGTGCGACCAGCTCAGCCTGCGTACCCCGGCGAGCCAGAAGCGTCCAGGCGAGATTGGCCAGGACCAGCACCAACAGGACGACAACGAGGGTTTCCAGCATGGGGTTGCCGGCCAGTATAGAGGCGGGGCCTGACATGGGGCGAGCGAAGCTGGAATCGAGCGGCGGTCGAGTGACTCGCCGTCTTGTGGCGAGCCACTCAACCGCCGCTGGATTTTACAAACCCCCTGGCCTTGCGCGAGTACACCAGCGCCGCATGCTCCCGCACCAGGCGGGGGAGATGCCGGAGGGCAAACACGAGCAACTTGTAGCGCCATCCGGGAACCACCAGCCAATCGCCTTTTTGAAGGCCCGCCAGCGAATCCCGGACGACCTTCTCAGCCGGCATCCAGAAGCCGCTCCGGGGAAAGATCTTGGTGCGGTCGATTCCCAGCTTCTCGTGAAACTCCGTGATGGTGAAACCCGGGCAAAGCGCCTGGACCCGGACCGGAGAATCAGCCGCCCTCAGCTCGAGATTGATGCTCTCCGTGAAGATGTTCATCCACGCCTTGGTGGAGTTATAGCTGACATTCGCGCCGCTGGGAATGAAAGCGGCCACCGAGGAGACGTTTATAATCGCACCCCGATTCCGTTGCACCATGGCTCCGAGGGCCGCCCGAGTGAGAATGACGGTGGCGAGAACATGTAACCGGTGCATGTTCTCCTGGCCGGCGGGGTCCGCTTCAAAAAAGAAGCCGGTCGTTCCGAAGCCGGCGTTGTTGACCAGGATCTCGAGCCGTTCTTCGCCCCTGACTCGATCGGCAACGCGTTTCACATCCGCGTCGCGCGTTAGATCGGCCACCATGCACTCAACGCTGACGTTCTCCGTCTCCTGGAGAGCTCGCGCCAAGGCCTCCAGCCGGTCTTGGCGGCGGGCAACAAGGATCAGGTCATGTTCCCTGGTGGCCAGTTCGTCCGCAAACGCGGCCCCGATGCCGCTCGAGGCGCCGGTGATCAGCGCGATTGGTCTCGCCCTTTCCATATCTCCTACCCCGGGAATCAAAGGGCTTTAGTATAGTGGAGAGTGTGATCCTTAACAGCAAAGAATGCAGGTCGTTCACCTCCTACCACGTTCACAGCACCCGCAGCGACGGGAGCGACTCGATGCACTCACTCGCCGAGGCGGCTCCCTGGCACAAAGTCGTGGAAATCGGTTTCAGCGATCACCTTGTTCTCGCGCCGCCGGCGACCGGTCCGGTGAGCTGGAGCATCAAGCCGGAGACCCTTCCCGAGTACGTGGAAGAAGTCCTGGGAGTCCGAGAAGACTGCCCTATCCCGGTCAGGCTGGGGCTGGAGGTCGATTATTTCCCGGGGCAGGCCGATATCGTTAAAGGCCTCCTCGGGCCGTACCCCTTCGACTATCTGATTGGCTCGGTTCACTTCGTCGACGGCTTCGCCGTAGACGAGTCGGCCGAAGACTGGGAAAAGCTGACCGAAAAGGAGGTCAACGAGGTCTCCCGGGAGTACTGGCGAAGGATCGCCGCCATGGCGAGGACCGGGATATTTCACCTGGCTGGTCACTTGGACCTGCCGAAGAAATTCAGTTTCCGGCCCTCCCAGGATCTCCGCCAGGAGATCGGTGCAGCCCTCGATGCCATCGCGGGGGCAGGGATGACAATCGAACTGAACACGTCGGGCTGGGGCAAACCTTGCCGCGAGTGTTACCCTTCCGAGCCGATCCTCGCCCAGGCGATCAACCGGAACATCCCGATTGTGGTCACCGCCGACGCCCACCGGAAGGCAGACCTGACGCAGTACTACGATCGGGCGTTCGAGTTGCTGGGCCGGTTGCACTAGAGCGCGCGCGGTTGTTGCAAGCGGTTGCAAGATAGGGACCGGCGAGCATCAATCTCTTTTGAGGCATGGTGGCTGGAAGAAAAGACCCCAAGGACCTCAAGGACAACAAGGACGACAAGGACGACAAGGACGACAAGGAACTGAAAGCCCCGCGAACGTTGAGTTAGTCCTTG
>RPQK01000362.1 GCA_003819755.1 Acidobacteriota bacterium
AGACGAAATCAGTGAGCTCGCTTTCAGCTTCAACGTCATGACAGCCAGCCTGAACGAGTCAGTGAAGGAAATAGAGCGCCACAAGAACTACCTGGAGAACGTGATCAACAGCATCGAGGACGAAATCGTGGTTGTGGACCGGGAGTTACGGGTGGTAACGGCGAATCAGTCCTATTTGAGGAATGCCGGCTACCCGAAGGAACGGGCGGCGGGCCAGCCATGCTGTATCGCGCACGAGGGCTGGGCGTGCGACCTCGGAGTGCAGGCGAAGTGCCCGGCGCGATCCACCTTCCGTAGCGGCAGTGTCGAAAAGTGCCTGCATCGTTTCGCGGATGGGGACGGGCCGGACCGGTATATCGAAATTTACAGCTATCCTCTCTTTGACGGACAAGGCAGCGTATTTCAGGCCATCGAGGTGCGCCGCGACATCACCGAGCGCCGGGCTCTCGAAGCGAACCTTTGCCATTCGGAGAGGCTCGCTTCTCTCGGCTTGTTGGCGTCCGGCATTTCGCATGAAATTAACAACCCGCTGGCATCCATCGTCACTTGCGCTGAGGGCTTGCAGAGGAGGATCGGCAAGACACCCGAGCAGAATGGCGAAGTCAGTGAGTATTTGAGTCTGATCACCCGGGAAGCGATGAGGGCGAAGTCAATCACCGAGCGGCTGCTCATCCTCGCGCGGAAATCTGATTCGCTGACCTACCTCGTCTCGGTTAACCGCTCGCTCGAGGAGACAGTACACCTCGTCAAATTCCAGGCCGTGAACCGAGATGTGCGAATCGACGAGGAGTACAGTCAGGGATTACCGGAGATCAAAGCCAACGAACCTGCCTTGCGCCAGGTCTTCCTGAACCTTCTGATCAACGCGATTGAATGCACGGGGCCGGGAGGGAGTGTAACCATACGAACGGCAGCGGAACCGGATCACATCCGAGTGGTCGTGAAGGATACCGGGTGCGGGATCCGTTCGACCGATCTCCCCCACCTTTTCGAGCCTTTCTTTTCACGGCGAGGACCCCAGGGGACAGGCCTCGGGCTCTTCATTTCGAACACCCTGATCCGCCAGATGGGCGGTTCGATTCAGGTCGACAGCGAGGTGGGAAAGGGCAGCACCTTCGTGGTTATACTCCCCGGGGGGTATCGTGAAGAACGAGCAGACAACAACTAAGCCGATCCGTGTTCTGATTGCCGACGATGAGGAAACCTTCCGCAGAGTCCTGGCGCACGAACTGAGCGGAATGGGATTCGAGGTCCGGGGCGTCAGCGGCGGGACAGCTGCCTTGGCCGCCTTGCACGAGGAGGACTACGACGTTCTTCTGCTTGACGTCAAAATGCCTGACATGGACGGGCTGACCGTGCAGAAAGCAGTCAGGGACTCTCACCCTTTGGTCGAAGTCATCCTGCTTACCGGATACGGGACGATCGACAGCGCTATTGCTGCCATTCGGTCCGGCGCCTACGACTACCTGACCAAGCCCTGCAAGCTCCAGGAACTCGAAGCCCTTTTGATCAAGGCGGCCGAGAAGAAGCGGCTCGAACGATCCAACATCATGTTGCGACAGGAGTTGTCGCGCCAATCCCGGGGCGATGAATTCGTTGGGAATAGCCCCAGGCTGCGCGAAGTCCTGTCTCTGATCGGCAAAGTCGCGCGAAGTGATTCCACCGTCCTGATCCAGGGTGAGAGCGGTGTGGGCAAGGAGTTGGCCGCGCGAGCTATTCACAACCAGAGCCTTCGTCGGGACAATCCTATTATCGTGGTGGATTGCACGTCACTCCAGGAAGACCTTCTCCAAAGCGAGCTTTTCGGGTACGAGAAGGGAGCTTTTACCGGAGCCGTCTCTTTAAAACACGGGTTGTTTGAAGTCGCGGACACGGGGACGCTCTTTTTTGACGAAATCGGAGAGATGACGCTGGCTCTCCAGGCGAAGTTGCTGAGGTTCATGGAGACGGGTACGTTCCGGCGGGTAGGAGGCATCAAGGACATTCATGTCGACACCCGCCTGATTGCGGCAACCAATCGGGATCTCAAAGAAGCGTCCCGCTCCGGCCGGTTTCGGGAAGACCTCTATTATCGCCTGAACGTCTTCAACATCACGATTCCTCCTCTCAGGGAGCGCCCGGAGGATGTGGCCCTCCTGGCCCGGCACTTCATATCGCGAAGCCTCGCCCCGGGACGCGGCCGGAGGACTATCTCCCCGGAGGCGCTCGCACAGCTGGAGAGATATCATTGGCCGGGAAATGTCCGCGAGCTGAGGAACGTGTTAGAACGGGCGTTGATCCTGGCCGAAGGGGATCGGATCGAGATCCGCGACCTGCCGGGGAATCTCCAGAGCCGGGTGCCCTTCTTGTCGGACATTCAGAATCAGGAGTCCCCCACCCTTGAGCAACTCGAAAAGATCTACATCGCGAGGCTGCTGAGAGAAAACGGCAGCAACCGCGCCAAAGTCGCCAAAATCCTGGACATAAGCGAACGCAACCTGTATCGGAAGATCAAGGAGTACGGGTTGTAGGGTGGCGGGACCCCCGCCCAGAGGAAGGGACAGAAGGGACAGAAGGGACACAAGGGACGGCAGAGCCCTGATCGGGCATAAGGTCCCTTCTGTCCCTTCTGTCCCTTCTGTCCCTTCTGTCCCTTTCCCAAGAAACAGACCCCACCTGACATTTTGTCAGGGCTTTTGACCTGACAAAATGTCAGGTCGCCTGACCTTCTTCACCCTAACTCTCGCCTCCTCAATACCCTGCCCACTGGCCCAGAACGTGCCTTTACTGCCTCCCGGAGCTTAAGCATGACCTCTCGACTTTCGAACGTGCGTGGCAGGGAAGTGCTGATCTGCGGGCGTGAGAGCAGCGATCTGAAGGAGCTCCGGGCCCTCATCGGCACTCACGGCTTCTCGGTTGGAACAGCCAGAACCCCGGTCAGTGCCATCCAACAAATTCGCTCATCCGCTTTCACGGCGGTCGTCATCCTACTCGCCGGTGACGATGAGGCTTGGCTTGAGACGATTACGGCGTTCAACGACCTGTTTCCAGATCTCCCCGTGATCGTGCTGGCGAGTCAGGCCAGCCTGGAGACCGAGCGCAAGGCCCGACAGCGAAGGATCTTCTACTACCTGCTCAAGCCGTTTGATACGGGAGAAATCCGGGCCGTCCTCCAAGACGCTACCGGGAGGGCCCAAGCGTGAATTCCGTCAAGCAGGACGTGAGGGATGAAATGGAACGAATGAACAAGACCACCAGACGTAGTTTTCTCGACTATCTGCTCGGCACCAGCGTCGGTGCGGTAGTTGTCTCGATCTGCTATCCGGTTCTGAGCTTTCTGACTCCTCCCCGGGTGGCGGAATCAGCCGACCTGACTGTTGTTGCGGGAAAGGTCAAAGATATCCCTCCCAATAGCGGGAGAATCTTCAAATTCGGTTCTCGCGCGGCGCTCCTGGTTCGCACTCCGGCCGGCGAAATCCGGGCGTTCTCGGCCACCTGCACCCACTTGGATTGCACCGTTCAATACCGGGACGACCTTCGCGGCATTTGGTGCGCCTGTCATGACGGCCATTATGACCTGCAGGGAAGAAATGTGTCCGGTCCGCCTCCCCGTCCGCTCGAACAGTTCAAGGTTAATGTCCGGGGAGATGAGATCGTTGTTTCAAGAGGTTAGCGGCATGAAGACTACGACCGACTTCAAAGAGCGAGCATCCGGAAGGCCAACCGAGGCCCAGTCGGGAGCGGCCGAGTGGCTCCGTAACCGGCTGGGAACGAGCCCGCTGGAGGAAATAGCAGCTGAAAAAACAGTTCCCCGGCATCGGCACAGCCTTTGGTACTACTTCGGCGGAATGACCCTGTTTCTGTTCTCGATCCAGGTGGTAACCGGGATTCTGCTGCTTCTTTACTACCGGCCGAGTGCGGAGGAAGCTTTTGAAAGCGTGCAGTTCATCATGACGGACGTCTCGTTTGGCTGGCTGGTGCGATCGCTTCACAGCTGGTCGGCCAATCTCATGATCGCAGTCCTTTTCGTCCACATGTTCAGCGTCTTCTTCCTCAAGGCATACCGGCGCCCTCGTGAGCTCACCTGGGTAACCGGAGTTCTGCTCCTGTTCATTTCCCTCGGGTTCGGCTTCAGCGGCTATCTTCTGCCCTGGAACAAGCTGGCTTTCTTCGCCACCCGCGTAGGAACTGAAATCCCGAGAGTCTTCCCTTTCTTCGGCGATTTCATGATGCGGTTTCTGAGGGGCGGGGATGAGGTGACAGGGGCAACTCTGACCCGATTCTTCGGCTTTCATGTAGCCATTCTTCCGGCCCTGACAACCCTGATTCTCGGAGTCCATTTGTGGCTGGTGCAGTGTCACGGCATGAGCCGGCCCCCGGGGCCCGGGTACGAGAACGGCAAGACCATGAAGTTTTGGCCGAATTTCCTGCTGCGCGACATCATGGGCTGGCTCTTCGCCCTGGGCCTTCTCGCTGCCTTGGCCGCCATATTCCCGTGGGAGTTGGGAGAGAAAGCCGACCCGTTTGCGTCGGCGCCGGCCGGCATTCGTCCTGAATGGTTCTTCCTCTTCTCGTTCGAGACGTTGAAGCTGCTCCCCGCCCATCTGTGGTTCATGGAAGGGGAAACTCTCGGCGTGCTGGCCTTTGCGGTTGGAGCGGCGTTCTGGCTCCTGGTTCCGTTTCTTGACAAAAGAGCGGCCCGTGGCCTCCCGAGCCGGGCCTTTACGGCAATCGGGCTTCTGGTGCTGATCTACATCATCGTCATGACTGCGATCGGGTTCCTTGCATGATTGTCGATTGTTGGGCTGAGGATTGGCGATTTAGACCTTTGATGGAGACTCGAAAATGAAAGCGCGATTATACACGGCTCTTAGCGTCGCCGGCTGGCTGGCTCTTGCGCCTTCCACGGTACTCGGCCAAGCTGCGACAGCAAAATCGGCGAACTCCTGCGTTGAATGCCATACCGGCCTGGACGAGGGGCTCGCTCACAAGATGCAGGGCGACATCCACGTGGAGAAAGGCCTGGGCTGCGTCGGTTGTCACGGCGGTGATCCATCTCAGGCGGACCAGGATCTCGCTATGGCGGTCAGTCGCGGTTTTACCGGAGCGCCGAAACCGTCTCAGGTACCGGCGTTTTGCGGGAAGTGCCACAGCGATGCGGCTTTCATGAAACGCTATGATCCGGCCGAAAGGATCGACCAGCAGGCGGAATACCTGACGAGCGGACACGGCAAGCGCCTGAACCAGGGAGATCAGACCGTCGCCACCTGTATCAGCTGTCACGGCGCGCACGGCATCCGGTCGGTTGACCATCCGGAATCGCGCGTTTACCCGACTAGTGTGGCCCGGACCTGCGGCAAATGCCACGCTGACCCGAATTACATGAAGGGACGGCTTCCGACCAATCAGGCCGAACACTACGAGAAGAGCGTGCACGCGCACGCTCTCACCAAGAAAAATGACCTTTCCGCGCCGACCTGTAACGATTGCCACGGGAACCACGGCGCCTCTCCTCCAGGTGTCGCCTCGGTGGCCAACGTGTGCGGCACATGTCACACTCGGCAGGCCGAGCTGTTCCGCAAGAGTCCTCACAATGAGAGCTTTCAACAGCTGGGACAAGGTGAGTGCCTCGCCTGCCACGGCAATCACGAAATTAAGTCTCCCACCGACGAGATGGTCGGTACCAGTAAGCCGGCAACCTGCGTCGACTGTCACGCCGAGGGAGACCCGGGATTTACCGGCGCGGCGGAGATGAACCGCTCGATCGCTGCGCTGGCCCGGCGACTGGGTGAGGCGGAGAAGCTTCTTGCGCGGGCTGAACGGGCCGGAATGGAGGTCAGCCGGGCGAGATTCGGGCTGACCGAGGGACACGATGCTCTGGTAGGCACCAGGGTGCTTGTCCACGGTTTTTCCCCGGGCCTCGTGAAGGCCGAAACGCAAAGAGGCATGTCGATCGCCAACCAAACCTGGAAGCAGGGCGAACAGGCTCTTGAGGAGCTGCAGTTCAGGAGAAAAGGACTGGCTGCTTCCCTGCTCGTCATCGGCTTTGCCCTGGTGGCGGTCTATCTGAAGATCCAGCAGATCGAGCGAGCACAGAAGTAGCGTTCGAGTTAAGAGAGAAGAGGAGGCGCCATGAACAGCAAGGTTCTCTTGTTAGCCGTCTCGTCGGTTGTCCTGTCCGGGGCCATCTCCTGCCGGTCCTCGGAACCGGAAGTCGAGCCGCTGGTGTTTGAACCCGGCAAGTTTATATCGGCCGAACGATGCGGCGCCTGCCATAAGGACATCTACAGCGCCTGGAACTCTTCCCTGCACGCCCGGGCCTACCAGGATAAGATCTTTCAGGCGTCCTTCGCCGAGGTCGAGGAATCGGCCAAGGAAGAAGCGGCCCGGATGTGTTTCAAATGCCACGCCCCGACCGCCCTCAGTACAGACGATCTGGAGGCAAAACAGGCGGTTACCCGCGAGGGAGTGACTTGCGACTTCTGCCACTCGCTCAGAGAGGTTCATCTTTCCCGCCCGGACCCTTTCGAATTGCGGGTCGGAAGAGTGAAACTGGGACCGGTCAAAGACGCCGCGTCCGATGCCCACGGGGTAGAGTACTCCTTGTTTCACACGACGTCCCGTCACTGCGCCGCCTGTCACCAGTTCAGCAACCGGAACGGGCTCGAGATTCTCGGCACCTATCAGGAATGGCAGGGCTACCAGGAAAAAGGCGGAACCAAGAGCTGTCAGGAGTGCCACATGCCGGTCGTTACAGCGAACATCGTCGACCCGAAGGTTAAGCGGGTTGAGGGTGCTTTCGTCAATCTCCACGAGATGCCCGGGGGACACTCCTTGCACCAGCTGAACAAGTCGCTCCGCATGCGGATCATGGGGCTGGACCGAACGCAGAAAGGGCTCCGGATCAAGGTCAAGGTGAGCAACGTCGGCGCCGGGCACAGTGTGCCGACCGGCATTCCGACTCGAAAGGTCATTCTGACCGTCGAAGTGCGGATCGGGAACCAGAAATTCGAGGACAAACGCGTTTATGAGCGCGTCGTTCTGGGTAAGGACGGCAAGGAGCTCCGGCGCGACAGCGAGGTATTTCTCGCTGGCCAAACCGCGACAACCGATACACGGCTCAAGCCGTTTGAGGAGCGCGTCGAGGAGTTCCTCCTGCCGGTCCCGTCCGACGGGAATGCCCAGGTACAGGCCACACTAACCTACCTGTACTCTCCGCACGACCGCAAGGCCACCGAGACGAGGATCGATTTCTGGAAAGAGAGAAAAGAACTGGCCACGAGCTGGGAAGCGGGGAAGTAACGCCCAACTCACAGAGCCGCGCACGACGCGGGGCGAAAGGGTTGTGTACCGGGCATGGTACGCAACCCTTTGGGGGCAGAAGCGCTCAAATAAGAATCGAGAGTGGGGGCGTCCCCTGGGAGCGCAGGCGGGACGCCCAATGCCATTTACTTTTTGGAGCGCGGGGGCGCCAAGCCATTTTGGAGTGCGGCGGCAACGAGAGGCCGACGCTTTATCAGGCCTCGAG
>RPQK01000363.1 GCA_003819755.1 Acidobacteriota bacterium
CAACGACAAGAAGATGTCTTTCAGGTCCTTCAGGTCTTTCAGGTCTTTCAGGTCTTTCAGGTCTTTCAGGTCTTTCAGGTCTTTCAGGTCCTTCAGGTCCTTCGGTTCTTCGGTTCTTCGGTTCTTTCAGTTCTTTCAGGTCCTTTTGGCCCTTTCTATGCCCCCGTCGACCAGCGCCCCTATAATGGAAGAAGCTCCCGAAGCACCACCCGCAAAGCGTGATGAGAAAAACAGCTGAGCCCCTGCCTACGGCGATTCGCATCCCTACCAGCCACCAGAAAGTGGACCTTCAGGTGGACGGACGGCTGGTTCGCCTTACTAACCTCAACAAGGTATTCTGGCCCGAGCTGGGAGTCACCAAGCGAGACCTCCTTCAGTACTACCTGGACGTTTCGCCCTACCTGCTCCCTCACCTCGCTGACCGGGCGATGGTCATGAAACGGTACCCGCACGGCATCCAGGCTGATTTCTTCTTCATGAAGAGAGCGCCGAAACCCCGGCCGCCCTGGATCCAGATCTGCTCGATCGAGCACGATTCCGGCAACATCATCGATTTTCCGGTGGTCCAGGACGTTTCCTCGCTCCTGTGGATCATCAACCTTGGATGCATTGATCTGAACCAGTGGTATGCCCGCTGCGACGACGTAAACAAGCCTGACTACCTCCACTTTGATCTCGACCCGACCGAAGGCGCCGGGTTCGAGGAAGTACTTGAAACGGCCATGCTCGTTCACCAGGCACTCGATTCGCTCGGGTTTCCGAATCTCGCGAAAACCACCGGATCGCGCGGACTCCACGTCTACGTGCCGATTCAGCGCGGCCCGCTCCAGAAGCAGGTTTGGGAGTTTGCGAAGACTTTTGCCAAGAGCCTCGCCCAATTGAAACCGGATCTCGTGACCGCCGAATATCGGATCGCCAAGCGCCCGGCCGGCCGCGTCCTTGTGGATTACAACCAGAACGCCTGGGGGCGGACCCTTGCCTCGGTCTACTCAGTCCGGCCGAAGAGCCAAGCGACCGTTTCCGCACCTGTGACGTGGGAAGAGGTCAAACAGGGGATACGGATCGAGGACTTTCGGATGGATAACATCCGGCCGCGCCTGTACGCCCTGGGCGATCTATGGGCACCTCTTTTTGATTCCCAAAAAAGAGCCGACTTAACGCCTTTCTTAAAAGGCAAAACGAGAAAGGCCTCCTGACGGCCTTTCGCGTGCAACATTATTACTCAAGGAGACTCCTACATTTAGATGCCAAGAAGTACCCGCGTTTTCGTCCTCGTTGTTCTGGTCCTTTTGCTCGCCCACTGCAGCCGTTTCGAGCGACCGTCCAACGATCAGATCAAAGAAGCCATTCAGAAACAGATTGCTCTGAAAAAGGCACCCGACTACGTAACCGAGGGAGTCAAGCACAGCCCCCGGGTGTGGAAGATGCTTCAACGCTTCTACAAGAACCACGAATACAAGCCGGTGTGGACCGGGGAGAACCGGCTTTCGATCGAAGACCTGGTCGCGGCCCTGTGTCGAGCCGACGAACACGGGCTTGACCCGGGCAATTATCACCTGCGAGCCATCCGTCGACTGAATCAAGCGGCAGAAGAGGGCGATGGCGAGAAGAGGGCTGAAGCAACAGCGCAAGTCGAGCTGGCCGCTACTTACGCGTTTTTGACTTACGGCTCTCATCTCCGTAACGGGTACGCCCGACCGAAGTGGGACGTGAATCGGGATCCGGCGCAGGTGGACGACGTGCTCATGGCGGCGGCAAACGGGAAACCTGTGAAAGAGGTGCTGACCGAGTTACTTCCAAGACACGCCCAGTACCAGCAACTGGTAAAGGTCCTGCAGCAGTACCGGGAGATAGTCAATCGGGGCGGCTGGGGCTCCTTGAACGCCGAGAGCAAGCCCGAGGAACTGGTGGCGCGACTCATCGAGGAGAACGACATCAAGCCAGCCGGACGCGGACAGTCGGTGAGCTCCGAGGAGATCCTGGCCGGACTTGTTCATTTCCAGCGGCGGCACGGGCTGAAGGACACGGGAAAGCTGGATCCAACCACTCTGAGCGCGTTGAATGCTCCCGCATCGGCGCGGGTCCGCCAGATCGAGATTAATTTGGAGCGTTGGCGGTGGCTGCCCCAGGATCTCGGATCGCGGTATATCCTGGTAAATGTCCCGGCCTTTGAGCTGCGGGGCTTCGAGGACGGCCACATGGTGCTTAGAATGCCGGTCGTCGTTGGGCAGGAGTACAAACCAACTCCTCTGTTCAGCGACCGTATGACCTATATTGTCCTGAATCCTTCTTGGAACGTTCCTGAGACGATCGCAAAAGAGGAGGTGCTACCCCGACTTCTGACTGACCCCGATTACCTGACGAGGAACGAGATGGAAGTTGTGGATAGGATCGCAAAGGAAGTGGTCGATCCGTCATCCATCGAATGGACAAGTGTTGACCCGGAGAGTTTCGAGTACCGATTCCGCCAGAAGCCGGGTGACGGTAATTCTCTCGGGCGTATCAAGTTCATGTTTCCGAACCAGTTTGACGTTTATCTGCACGATACCCCGGCGGAAAAGCTTTTTGAGCAGACTCGCCGAGACTTCAGCCACGGTTGCGTTCGGGTTTCCAGGCCTGTAGATTTGGCAGAATGGGTCCTGAAAGGGAGCACCGAGTGGCCACGCGAAAAGCTGGAGGCGGAAATCACCGGGAAGATCGAGGAACCGGACGGAGACGCAGCAAACGAGGCAGCAAGCGAGGAACAGAATCCTGAAAAAACCGTAAAACTTCCGTCGCCACTGCCCGTCTACATACTGTATTGGACGGTATGGGTCGAGGAGGATGGGAGCGTCGCCTTCCGGGACGATGTCTACGATGAGGATAAGAAGTTGCTCAGGGCCTTGCCCGCCCAGGTGGCGAGGGCGGGTGAGTCCAAACAGGCCTGCGACCTGGCCGAGTAGGTTAAGAAATAGGAAAGGAATGATCGATTAATATTGTGATGACAAGAAGACACATCCACATCGGATTGATGGTAGCCGCTATCCTGGGAGGATTGGGCGTCTGGCGGATGTCAGGAGTACAACTGACGACGAGCGCAAGCGTGGAAGACCAAACAGCACAGGCGGCTCCTGTGGCCGCTGCACCGCTGCAGCCGGCTCCGCTCCGAGCCCGTTTCTCGATTCGCTACAAGGGACTCGAATCTCCTTTTTCAGTCTCTTCGGTGCTTCTCATGCCGGGCGAAGGGTTGACGTTCGAAGCCGTCTCCGACAGCCCGTCGGCGGTCTATTCCGTTGAGGCAGTGAGCGGCCTGCTCACGCAACAGGACGCCAGCCAATGGTCCTGGACCGCGCCGCTCCAGTCCGGCATTTACCCGGTTCAAATCACACGGGCCGGCGCGCTGCCATCCTCTATCACTCTGAACGCTTTGGTTAAGATGCCGCACCGTCCGAGCCAAAGTGCAATAAACGGTTACCCGATTGGGTACTACCCGAAAAGACCGTACCGGAACAACCCTGTTTATCTGATTCCGGAGGGGTTGGTCGAGGTGACGGAGGCCAACCAGGATACGCCCTTGACTCCCCATTTTCGGCTGGGACAGTTCGTGTGCAAACAGGAGGCAGGATTTCCTAAGTATGTGGTGCTGAACGAGCGGCTGCTCCTCAAACTCGAACTGATCCTGGAGGAAATGAATCGGGCCGGCCACCGGATCGACACTTTCCAGATCATGAGCGGATATCGCACTCCCGCCTACAACAAGTCTCTGAAGAACGTCCAATACAGTCTGCATCAATGGGGCGTGGCCGCCGACATCTATGTCGACCAGAGCCCACGCGACGAGTTCATGGATGACTTGAACAAGGATGGCCGGATCGACTATCGAGACGCACAGGTCATCAGCTCCGTTATTGCGCGGATGGATCAAACTGCCGATTTCCAACCGTACAAAGGTGGATTAGGTGGTTACAAGACAGGTAAATTCGGGCCCTTTGTGCACGTCGACGTGCGAGGCTGGGATGCCCGCTGGGGCGTTCAACCGAAGCTCCAGTCCGGGGTGACGACGGTGGCGCTGCGGTAGCGAATCCTGTCAATCCTGTCAGAACGTCTTTTTTGACAGGATTAACAGGATTGACAGGATTCAGTAAAACGGATTCTTCTCCGGCTTTTCCTTCCCGAGGTAGATCGCGCTGTAACGGAGATAATGCTCGGCGTATTTCCGTATATTGGCCACTTCCTCGTCTCTCAATTCCCGCACGACGCGCCCCGGGCTTCCTTTTACCAGTGACCGAGGTGGTATCTTCGTGCCCGGTGTGAGCAAGCTCCTGGCGCCGATGATTGAATCACGCCCGATGACGACCTCATCGAGCACCACCGACCCGATCCCCACCAGCACGTTGTCCTCGACCGTACACCCGTGCAGCACCACCGAGTGCCCGACGGTAACACCACGGCCGACCAGGGTCGGGCCGGTGCCATTCGTAACGTGGATGACGCTGTTGTCCTGGATGTTCGACTCTTCTCCGATGCGGATCCAATTGACATCGCCGCGTGCCACCACTCCGAACCAGATGCTCGCGTTCCGGCCTAGAGTCACGTCCCCGATTACCGTTGCGTTCGGGGCCACAAAGTTGGAATCGTCCAAAGACGGGTAGACATTCAGGAATGGTTGGATCATAGGGTTCTGGGTTCTGGGTTCTGGGTTCTCGGTTCGGGGTTCTCGGTTCGGGGTTCTCGGTTCTCGGTTCGAGGTTCGCACGTCCCGTATAGAACTCAGAACCCAGAACCCCAGAACCCCGAACCCCGAACTATTCTTTCAACAAATTCAGGTGCCATTCAATCGGGAAAAGGGCCCCGGCTTTAACGGGATCGAGCTCCACGCCGAGAATCTTCGCGGCTCGGCTCAAGACCGGGTCTCGAGAGTCGGCCAGATCCTGCGCGGTCGGAAGCACCAGTTCGTCGGGCGTGACACCGACCCGTTCAATGCAGACGCCGTCGGACATGACCGGCGCCGCCTCGCTGATGCTGGCCGCAAACGGATTCTCGCCCATATCGAAGCGATGGAGACGGGCCCTCAGTACTGACCCGGCAGTCACATCTCCGATCACAGTTGCCCGCTTCTCCAGCTGAAGAAAACGGGCGAGGAGCTCGGCCGCCCCGGAAGTGGCGCTATCGGTCAGGATGACCACCTTCCCTTTGAAACAGTCACCGCTGCCTCGCGCCATCAAAGGCGCCACCGGTTTCCGTCCCTGGAAATCGCAGATCTTGACCTCGTGATCAAGAAAGAGGCCGGCCAGGCGTTCGAGGTTCTCCTCGTGCCCTCCGACGTTTTCCCGCAGATCGAGGACGAGGGAACCTTTCTTTCGGACTGAGCCCATCAGGCCGTTCATCGTCGTCTCGTTCATGTCGAAATGCGGGGCTTTCCAGATAATCAGGTCCCCGATCTCTTCAAACCGGTGTTTGCGCATGCGCGCTTCATCGATGACCCAATTGATCATGTTCTTCGAATCCAGCTTACCGTCTGTCGTCGCGTCAAACCCCAAAACCGGCTCGTTCTGGGTCACCTTTGAACTCGGAGCGAGTTTTTTCTCCTTCCCGTCCGGTCCCTTTACGACCAGTTGGGGCGTGGTACCAGGCCGCACGATATAGTTGATGTAGACGTATTTCCAGATATTCCCGCGGGTGAGAGTAAAGCCGGTCACCGAGATGATTTCGTCGCCGGCCTTCAAACCCTTCTTGGCCGCATCGCTGGCTGGGCTCACCGCAGTCACGAAAGCTTTGTCTCCGATCATCCGCATCTGGAAGCCATAATCCAGGCGTGCGTTGCGTTTCGGGGGAATGAAAAAAGTGTGTGGGTCATTCAGGTTGAAAAGGGGCTGAGCGATGATTCCGTAGACCTGGGCGAGGGACTCCGCCTTGTCGAGTTTCGTGTCCGCCGCTGTTAAGGCGCCCTGCAAATCGACACCGAAGAAGCCAGGATCGATGAAGTTCTTTGGAACCTCCTCCTTCAGAACACGGATCATCTCGTGACCCGTCTGGATATCGACCTTCCGGATCTTGGACAGGGATTGAGCCCCGGCAAAACAGGCTACTCCTGCGAAAAGTGCTAGTAGCGTGATAAACAAACGAGTCGTTCGGATCATGAAGTTTCTCCTGAGATTTCGAGATCGCGATCCTGATTCCTCGCCGGGGAGGCTCACTTTTCGTTCTGTGCGTCCTCCGGCACGTAAGTCGCGATCATTCCCTGCCGCTGCTTTTCAATTTCACGCAGCCTCTCGAATTCCGCCCTTTCTTTCTTGGCCTCCGCCGCTCTTCCGGCACGTTGGTAGGCCTGGGCGAGCATGTAACGAACCTGCGAGGCATCAGGCGCCAGAGATTTCGCCTGCTCGAGCATCCTGATCGCTTTCTGGATTTCATTGGCCGCCAGGAAGATACGCCCCTGGATGTAATAGGCGGCAAAACTATCCGGCTCGAGCTTGGCGGCCTTTTGGGCGTACGGCAACGCTTCCTCGGCTCGACTCTGGGCGATCAATTCGAGCGCCAACTGGAGCATGGCCGGGACATGGTTCGGATTGAGCTTCAGCTCCTCCTCGAACTGTGCGAGCGCTTTCGCGCCCTCTTTTCCTACGACGAGGGCAGCCCCGTACGCGTAGGCCACGTCGGGCTTACCCGCATATTTTCGGGCCAGGTCGCCGAACATATTGACCGCGTCGGGTTGCTTGCGTGATGCCTCGAGGAATGCGGATTTTCCGAACTCCCGAACCATCTGCTGCCGATCTGCGCTCAGCGCCTGGTATGGCTCGGAAATCCGCAGGACGGACATGCCCATCGCGTCCAGGACGGGAGGCGACTCCCGATTCTCCACAGCAAAGCCGACGAGAACCGCGCGGGCAACTTCGAACTGTTTGCCTCGGTTGAAAAGAACCGCCTGATGATAGCGAACGACCCGCGCCAGCTCTTCGTTTCCACCCAGCCCAAGAGTGCGGGCCTTAGTCAGGTGCTGAAGAGCTTCGATGTTCTTCTGCAGCTGGACTTCACAAAGCCCAAGCATGGCCCAGCCCTGGCCATTGTCAGGTTCCAGCACGACGAACTTGGCAAAGGCTTTCGCTCCGCTCGCGTGGTTGTCGCGGTCGTAGCTAAGAGCCCCGATGTGCCACCAACCCTCGGTCCAATCGGGCCGCATCACGACGAGCTTCTGATAGAAGCCGATGGCTTCCGGCACCTGGTCCGTGTCTCTGGCCGCCTCGGCCTGGGCCTTGAGGCGGTCGAAATCGGGCTGTTGGGCGAAGAGGGGGGTAGCCAGAGCGATTACCAGCGTCATGAACCAAAAAGCATTTACGTTTTGCTGTCGTACCGGGCGAGTGGCACCAGCTACGTGGCTTCTACAATCGGAAGTGCGGGGAGCTTTTATTGTGGCCGGACTCTCCAGAGTCCGGCAGCCGGAACTCGGTTCCGGACAAAGCCGAAGAGCGGTAGCCAAGCCCCTTCGTTTTCGCCGGGCTCGCCAGAGCGCGGCTGCCGGACTCTGG
>RPQK01000364.1 GCA_003819755.1 Acidobacteriota bacterium
CATGCGCTCATCCTGATTCGGGAGCCCGGTTAAGGCTATAACATAATACTCACGAATGAATTCAGCCCCAGGCGCTTTGACTCCGGCCTTGGTGTAAGCGGAACGCACCGCTTCGGCGCTTTGCCAACGCACTAGAGGCCGGAACCAGGCTTCGTTGCCGATCGGCGGCCTGCCGCCCGGCCCTCGCATCGTAGGCCCCCCACCCGGACCAGCGATTGGAGGAGTTCTTCCAGGGGTCCCGCCCCCAGGAAAAGGACCTGCCTCTCCCGGCGCCTGCCCGCCACCGCCCGGACCTTCGGCCGGGCCGGAGAAGCTGACCTTCGCCTGTCTGGCCCAAGGGGAGTCCGTCAGTATCTGATTGATCTCGTCCTCATCCCATTGGTCGGGCGTTTTCTTACGCCAGGAATCGCCGCCGAGCAGGATGGCAGAAGTGATTAGAAAAGCAACAACAGAGAGAGGAAACATTCTGGTTTTGATGCACATAACTGGCGCTCCTACTTGATCGTTCTGAACACCATCGTCAACAGATTCGGAGCCAGTTAAGAGCGTAACGCGCTTAACCGGTTCCGACCGTGAAAAATGGGCCGACTCGGCCTCGTTGAAATCGGACAGCGCGCACAGCCGCTAAAACGAGTATCCCACCGAAAATTTGATACTGTGCCGCGGCTCGCGCAGAGGGAAACGGACGCCGTCCACGACGATGTCCGAGTTGAGGATCATAGGATTGTAAGCAAAGATCAGGCGGAACGGCTGGTTGATCATCGGGAGCATGAATTGGATCTCCGCCCCGGTCGATGCCCGCACCACGTGATTCGTCTCCTCCTGCAGATTTATGAAGGTGTCCGGTCCAAACAGTCTGAGGTTGTTGGTATTCAGCACCATCGAGGTTCCCAGATCGACAAACCCGCTCACCTGCAGTGGTCCGGCTATCGGGATTCGGTACTCGGTGGTGAACAGGGCAGCGGTGTCGCCGCCAACCGGGATCGCGCTTTCAGTGATCGCCGGGCGGCCGGTCACGGGGTCGATGATGGGCCTGCCGGCATTGTCGACCTTCGGGGTCCGGGTGGTTGCCCAAGGGCTGACGGCCCGGTAGTCGAATCCCCGCAGGTTGTACTCTCCTCCGTAAAAGATCCTCTCGTAGAAGGGAACCGACATCGGACCGCCGTCGGCAAGCTTTCCGAAGGGGAGGAGATACATGAACTGAGAGCGGAATGCGATGGTATTCCTGCCGCCACTCAGGAACCGGTCCGGCAGGAAATACTGAAAATCGACCGTCGGCTGAACGACGTTGTAAGTGCCGCCCAGGATCCCCCCGGAAACGGGGAAGCTGAGAGACAGTTGGGTCCCGCGGTGTGCGCCGTAGTAGCTGTCTTTGGTGCTGTACAGCAGGCTGGGCGTGACTGTGCTTTTGAGAATACCTCTGGTCGCATCCTCATCGCCTCCGCCCGGTGTAAAACCAAGAAGCTGGTTAATCGCGTAATCATGAAAGTTGTCGTTTATGTCCGTGATCTTGATGGTCTCCCATTGATAAGACAAGCCGGCCCTCCACCACCTCCATACCGGTCGACTCGCGGACAACGAAAAACCGTTGATGCGCTGGGTGTAGAGCGCCACGTTATCGTTCTGGGAAACCATCCCGTAGTACATGCTGTACGTGTCAGTCCTATATCGTTGGTTGAAAACGGAAAAACCGAGCGATGTCCTCGTGTCCAGGAAGTAGGGCTCGGTAAAGGAGAAGGTGTAGTTGGCGGTACGGGTTCCGGTTTGTAGCGACACCTCGACCCTTTGGCCCTTTCCACGAAAGTTGTTCGACTGATAGTTCACACCGATGAACGCGCCGTAGATGCCGCTGGTTCCACCTGTCAGGCCGATCGACTGCTGGCTCCGCTCTTTGACCTTTACCAGGAGATCGACTTCTCCCTGCATGGGACGCTTGATCACCTCGTAGTCCTTCTCCTCGATCTTTTCGAAAAAGCCAAGCTGATTGAGGCGCAGGATTGAATAGTCGAGCATCTGCGAACTGAATCTTTGTTGCTCTTCGAGGAAGAACTCCCGACGCAGCACCTTGTCGCGCGTTTTTGTATTTCCCGCGAAGTTGAGGCGGTGCACGATGAACTGTTTTCCTTCCTCGACCCGCAGGCGCACGTCGACCGTCTTCTTCTCCTGGTCTACGTTCATCTCAGGAATCGCGTCCATGTCGAGGTACCCAAAGC
The DNA here is from genome assembly GCA_003819755.1 of Acidobacteriota bacterium. GTDB lineage: Bacteria > Acidobacteriota > UBA6911 > RPQK01 > RPQK01 > RPQK01. Next base: position 2,214 of record RPQK01000364.1, read on the forward strand.
TGGAGTAGGTTTTCTTCAGCTCCTCGTTGGCTTTCTTGAAAGCGACATAATTGACCACCTGCCCCGGCACAATCTTGAAGGAGTCCTGAACCCGGGCCTGGTCGAAGTTCTTCACCCCCTCGAGCGTGAACTTGCCCCACCGATACTGCTCTCCCTCCTGGATGGGGACAGTGATGTGATACTGGTGTTTTGTCTTCCTAAAGCCGACGAGCATCCCCCGAGGACCGGCGATAATTTCGACATCCGGTTCGCCGGCTCGGGCGTAGAGGTAACCTCGCTCCCGATACTTCTCCATCAAGTTGGTCTGGACGTCGTATTCCAGCTTCTCTTTGATGTACTTGTCGTGGCCTTTGAAGAGGGTGATCGGGTTGCGCTCTTTCGTCAGCTTGAGAGAATCGCGGAGCTCGTCGTCGCCGAGCAGCGTGTTGCCCTCAAACTCGATGTCGCCAATCCGAACCTTCGGACCCTCGTCAATCTCGAAAATCACTCGGACCGCTGAGGAAGAGATCGGGTCAACTTTCGCGGCCACTCGGCCCAAGGGCCGTCCATTCTGGTCGAGCAGCAGCTTGACGGCACGCCGCGCTTTTGGCAACTTAGCCGGATCGAAAGGGGAATCCACTGACAACCCCACTTTCATGTCGCGAAACCGTTCGAGAACATCCGATTGTTTGAAAGACGTCATCCCCTGATAGGAAATCTCGCGTATGATCGGGCGTTCCTGGACTTCAAAGATGATAATGACGCCGGTGTCGCCCCGCATCTTCTTGACCGTCAGATTCTCGAAGAAGTCCGCGTTCAGAAGCTTTCGATAGTCCTGCAGGACCTGTTCCTCGTTGTAAACATCCCCTTCTTTGCTCTGCAAATAATAAAGGATGGTGCTCTCCGGTATGCGGCGGTTGCCTACGATACGGATCTCCTCGATACGCTCGACCGTGCCCGTTTCTTGGGCGTCAACCCAGGAACAGAGAGCGATGACAACGAAAACGATGGCGCCAACGGACGATAGTGAGAACGATCGCATGGCTCGCCTACTCCTCTCGATGATGATTTCCATCCACCTGCAATTGATGAGGACGGGGCGAAGATTTCTGTAAAACGTGTGTAAGTTTGACGGGCTTAGATCTTTACATGTTCTTTACGTCGCGCTCGCTCGCCGGTGCATCAAAGTCTACTTAGGAGATGAATGGATGAAATCACAGTCGGTCTTTCTATTGACTTTCGTGGCCCTGGCCGGTATCGCATTAACTGACCGATCAGTTTGGGCTCAGACAGAGGAAACGCCCGGATCATCGGCATCATCGGCAAAGGAGATCGAGCAGCTGAAGGAACAGCTGAACCTGTTGCGTGAAGAACAGCTTCGAATGCGTCGGGACCTCGATCAGATCAAGGCCCTCCTGAAACGGCAGGTCCAGGCAAGCCAAGGCGACCTGTATCGCGGAAAGACGGTCAATGCCGATCCGGTGTCTTTCAAGGGATCAAAGGACGCCAAGGTGACGGTGGTGGAGTTTTCCGACTTTCAGTGTTCTTACTGCGCGCGGTTCGTGCTCCAGACTCTGCCCAGGATCGAAGAGGAGTACATAAAGACTGGCCTTGTGAAATTCGTCTTTCGGAATCTGCCTCTCGACCGGATACACAAAGCCGCATTTCGTGCTGCAGAAGCGGCGGATTGCGCGGGGGAGCAAGACCAGTTCTGGGCCATGCATGATCTGCTGTTCACGAACCGCGCCGGACTGGGCGATGAGGCGTTCGCCCAATTTGCCGAGCAGTTGAACCTCAACACCCAGGCGTTTGAAGCGTGCATGGTGGAACGGAAGTTCAAGGCGGATGTGGAAAGCGACATAAGCGAGGCCCGGCAGCTTGCCATTAACGGGACTCCGACCTTCTTGATCGGCTTAACTCAACCCGGAAGCAACCAAATAAGAGTCCTCCGTTCGTTGCGTGGCGCGGTGAGTTACGACCAGATGAAGCAGGCGTTGGATTCGGTGTTGGAACGACAGTAAGGGGGAGGAAGCCGCGTCGCGGCGGCGGCGGGGCAACATAGCAACGTAGGGTGGGTTTCGAAGCCGCCTTGCGGCTGAAACCCACGGCCCTGAAGTGGCTTCGTATTCAATCCAGGTCGTAACAATTCTTCAAACGCGCTGCCATTCGTGCAAGCTCCTCCAAACCAATTTTTTCATACCGATGGTAAGAGGAATACGGCCACTCCGATGGGGCAGAGCACAAACCGTGCTTGACGGGATTAAAGTGGATATACGCGAGATGATTCTCGAAATCCTCCTCATCTCGGATTTCGTGTTCCCAGAAGCGCCGCTGCCAAACACTCGCTTCCCGCTTTCTCTGTCTCGAAGGGTCCCGTTCCTCTCCGAGCCAAGGCAATACGATCCGCATCCGCTTATCTCGAGTCAATCGCGTCTTGATCTCTTTCCAACGGGTCGAGTACTTGTCATCCTCGAACGGCAGTGTCCAGAGGCAGTGGAGGTGTTCCGGCAGCAGCACCCATCCATCGATCTCAAAAGGGGACTTCTCTCGCACCTTTTCGATTGATTCACGAAGAACGGTTCGTGTGATCTCCTCGCACAGCCAGTGCCTCCTTTGCCAGGTCACGACCGTAAAGAAGAAGGTCCCGCCGGCTGATCGGCGACGACGATAGTAGGACATGCGCGAAGTGTAGGTTCATGGGGTGACACCGGCAACCCAGACGGGGGATTACCAACGTAGGGTGGGTTTCGAAGCCGCTTTGCGGCTGAAACCCACGGCCCTGAAGTGAGAGTGGTGAAGCCCATGATCATCATCGTTGAGTGCTCCGGGGCTGTGGGTTTCAGCCGCAAGGCGGCTTCGAAACCCACCCTACGTCGGTAATCCTTCGCTGTAATCCTTCGTTGCGAGCCGCAAGGCGGCTTCGAAACCCACCCTACGTCGGCAATCCCTCGTGTGACCTGCCACTCACTCCAGGGCCGTGGGTTTCAGCCGCAAGGCGGCTTCGAAACCCACCCTACGTTTGTAATCCCTCGTCGCCCTCCTACCACTTCAACTTCAGCCCCAAGCGCACGATTCGCTCCGGGGCACTGGGGCTGGTGCTGGTGATCGACATGAAGTTCGCCGAACTGACGTCTGACTCGGGATTGCTGAAATGCGGCGTATTGGTGAAGTTGAAGAACTCGGCACGAAATTCGAGATTCAACCCCTCCAGAATGGCGGCCGTTCGGGTGACTGAGAGATCCAGGTTGACCCAGGCTGGACCCCTGAGAATGTTCCTTCCGCTCGTCCCGTAACAATCGAAACCCGAGCAATCGACTCCCGGCACCCGGGTAACGGCCGCAAAGGCCGCCTGGTTGAAATACGGATTCCCAACCCCGATTCCTCCGAGTTTCTCAATCACCGCAATCTGGTCAGCGGTTTGGATGTTCTCTCGGGCGTTCAGAGTTCCCTGGGAGGACGTCACCGTAAACGGTACATTCGAGTTCGCCGAGAAGATGGTGTTCACCTGCCAATCCCGAATCACGCGGAACAACCACCCTTCGCCACCCCGAAACGGAAGCTGATAAATGCTTGCGACCTGAAGCATGTGGGGCCGACTGTAGCCTGCCTCGGCACGGTTTCGAGATAGCAAGGCCGGATCATTCCACAGAAGTGCTGTGCCTGCGTCACCGTCGGTAGAGTCGATGGTCTTCGAGAAAGTGTAGGCTCCCCGCACCGACAATCCTTGTGTGAACTGCCGATTCAACGAGAACTGAAACGCATGATAGCTCGAGCTCAGCCAACCGTCGTAGAGCGAGATTGGGGCAGTGCTCCGAGGATAAAGCTGCCTGCCTTCCGTCCCTCCTCCAGCCGGCGACCAGTTCAAGCTCTGATCAGCGAACTGATTTGACGTTCTCGACCCCACGTATCCGAAAGAAGCAACAAACTCCGCCGGGAGTCTGCGCTCATAAAAGAGATTCCACGATTGAGTGTACGAACGGGTCAGTTCATCCGAGGGGAGTGTCCTCTGGGCCACGTTTGGCGGCAACGCCACCGATTCCTGATCCTCCAGGTCCGGTCCTTCGAAGCTGAGGGGGATGCCCTCCTCCAGGACCGTCAACGGGGTGTAGGCGCTTGACGATTCCCAGTGTCCGCCGACAATCAGCGGATACGAACCTCTCAGCGGTCCTGACAGCGCGAGCGGATCGTATGCCACGCCATACCCCGCACGGATCACGTCATTCTTGCCAAGCCGATACGCAAGGCCCAGGCGCGGCGTCAACAACGGCGCTTTGACCTTGATGCCGTTGTCCAACATGACCTGGAAGGAGTCGAGGTCCAGATACTCCATTTCGCGGCCTCTTCTCGTAACGAGCGGGAAGTACTCGAACCGAAGCCCCAGCGTGAGGGTGAGCTTCGGACTCATATGCCACCGGTCGCTCAAATACAGGGCGTGTTGCCATTCCCTGGCGGTCATCAGCTCCCATTGAAGGCCCTTGCTCATCGAGGTCGGATAGCCGAGAAGAAACGCGGCCCACCCATTCTGGTCTGTGACGGCCTGTCCTGGGACTCCCGTCGTTTCCCTGCTGAAAGTGAAAGATCCTCGGGGGCTGCCGCCTACTCCTGCCTGCCAGTGCTCCATTCGATAGTGGATAAGATCGTACCCCCACCGCAGCTGGTGATTTCCCCTGGCCCAGCTGAAGTTGTGAGATGCGCTCACGGTCTCTTCATCACGGAACAGCGGGGTTCCATCGGTCAGCTGTCCGAAAGAACTAAAGCCGGGTACGTAGAAGGCAGGAACTCCTCCACATCGGTCTACCCCCGCAACGACACACGCTGCGTCCTGGGTGTTGTTAGTCCCCTGGATACCGAGCGTATTCTGCCCGTAGTTTCCGTTGTCAAAATCCGCGTTCATGACCTGCTGGCCGAGATTCAAGTAAGAAGCGTTTCCGTCCAGGAAGAGGTTTGGCAAGAGTGTCCAGGTGTGTCCCAGGGAAAAGACACTGACACGAGTTCTTTCCTTGCCGTCTCGACCGCCGCCGATGGCGCCTCCCCCGCCTTCGCCGAAGATAGGATCCCTTTCGACGTTCGCCTTCATCCAGCTGAACTTGCCCCAAAGCGAGTGATCGATCGTCCGGAGCCAATCGAGCTTCACATCTGCATGATTGCGGTTGACCTTCTCACTGCCGGACGCCTGATAATTATTCGTCAGAAGGTACTCATCGGAGTCCGGGTCTTTCAGGTTCGCGAGCGGAAGCAGAGATTGTGCGGCCTTGGCCTGGGCCGAAAGCCGGCTCGCTGGAATTACATTATTCTCGAAGGCGAGGCGGTC
>RPQK01000365.1 GCA_003819755.1 Acidobacteriota bacterium
GTCAGGCCGTTCCCGCTGCGCTCGGCAAGTGTTCCGTCCGTGTTGACGATCAGCAAGCCGAATGCGTGTTCGTCCGGGAACGGTCCGACTAACAGACCGTCCGAGAGGTACTTCTTGGCGCCACTGGAGCCTTTCGCTTCAGGGACGTTCGGGCGACGACAGATGCGCTCGATCGCGCGAACGGCCCATCGCTCGCGGGTCTTGGCAGCTTCGGCACCAGTCCGAGGAAGGTCGGCGAACTCACCGATCTCATCCGGCGAAGCCACAAAGTAGGTATTGCCACGGGCATCATAGAAGTCGGCCATGTTCACCTTTTCAGAAGTCAGGAGTCAGAAGTCAGGAGTCAGAATGAAGACAGAACGTGACTCCTTGCGTTCATTCTGACTCCTGACTCGTGTGCTACAGCGCTGCGATGATCTCGCGGATCACGTTTGGGTCAGAGAACGCAATCTTCTTCGTCGTTGGGCGCCCGCGGGAATCAAGTATGGGCTGGCCCGATAAATCTCGTTGAAGTACGACCTGATAGTCCTCGTGGCCTTTGCCTGCCACCACCAGGACATCTCCTGATCGCAGCTTGGAGAGAGCGAGCTCGAGGGCTTCAGGGCGCGAGCCGGCGTTCGTTGCGCGCGTTGCACCGGAGAGAATTTCTCTTCTGATCATGTCAGGGTCTTCGGTGCGTGGATTGTCATCCGTAACCCAAACGCAATCGGCAAGCTCTTCAGCAATGCGGCCCATTATGGGTCGCTTCTTGGTATCACGGTCGCCTCCGCATCCGAAGAGAGCGTGGAGCCTGCCATTTGTGCCGACGTGCGGGCGCAGACTGCGGAGAACGTTGTCGAGTGCATCCGGAGTGTGCGCGTAGTCCACGTAAACGGCCGCACCGTTAGCAAGAACGGCGGCGAGCTCGAGGCGGCCTGAAACTGGCGCCAGGCAAGAGATGCCGGCAATTGCACGGTCTACCGGCACGTTTGTGCCTATGGCCAGGCCGAGCGCACAGAGAATGTTCTCTGCTTGAAAAGAGCCTGCCACCGGGGCGTCCACTTCATAGGGTATGCCAAACACCGAGACTTTCAGCGTTTGGCCCTGCACATGTGGAATTCGTTCGCGCACGACAAGGTCGGCATTGTCGCTTGCGTCACCATACGAGATGACCGTGGTACCTCGTGCCGTCATTGCCGATGCGACCTGCACACCATATGTGTCGCTGATATTGATGACAGCAACGCCGTCGGTCCTGAGCCGTTCATCAAAAAGTGTCACTTTGGCCTGGAAATAGGCCTCCATTGTCTCGTGGTAATCGAGATGGTCCTGGGTGAGGTTGGTAAAACCCGCTGCGTCAAAAGTCACGCCGGCCAGGCGTTGCTGATCGAGTGCGTGGCTCGAAGCCTCCATTGCAAGGTGAGTGATGCCGTGCCGACGCTCCAGCTCACCAAGCATGATGTGAAGAGTCTTGGCGTCGTACGTTGTAAGACCAGCTTCAAGGTTTGAGTGGCGCTTGTCGCGAGCTTGCAGGCCCAGGGTCCCCAGGCTTACTGCACTGCGACCGTCCTCGCCCCACAGATCCCGAAGGAAGCACACCGTCGACGTTTTGCCATTGGTACCGGTGACGGCTGCAATCATGCCTGGCCGGCCGGGATGAAAATCGGCCGCCAGCCGCGCATAGAATGCTCGAATATCCCGAACTCGCAGCACGACAATTTTCTCGCGCTCGTACTCGTTAAGGCCAACAGCCTCGTCGAGCGTGCCCTCTGGTACGGCTATTGCCTGCGCGCCCTTTGCGGCGGCTTGCGAGCAGAACGCCAGCCCATTCTCTTTGACTCCGGGGAGGGCGCAAAACAGGTAGCCGTAACGAACATCTCTGGAATCGTCAGTAACGCCGAAAATGAACAGCTCTTTCGTCTCGGCAGAGTCCGGCTGCAGCGTGCCGCTGCCGTGCTTCGCCCAAAGATCACCTAATCTCATGTGGGTACCTATTCTACACATTGCCACCCCAAGTGTGGCGAGCTAAACTGACTGGCCATTATGCGATCAAGGATCGAAAAGAAACTCCCTTTTGACAAAGCTCGAATCGCCGAAATCATTCGTGACTATCCAACGCCTTTTTACCTCTTCGACGAGCGGGGGATTCGCGAGAACGCGCGGCGGCTAAACGCCGCCTTCGCCTGGTGCGACGGATTCAAGGAGTACTTTGCCGTCAAGGCGACGCCCAACCCGTACATCTTGAAGATCGCGAAGGAGGAGGGCTTGGGGGCCGACTGCTCCAGCCTGGCGGAACTGGTGTTGGCCGAGCGGGTCGGGATCGTTGGCGAGGAGATCATGTTCACGTCTAACGACACGCCTGCTGTGGAGTACGAACGGGCGAAAGCACTGGGAGCGATCATCAACCTCGACGATATTACCCATTTGCCGTATTTGGAGAAGCAGGCGGGGGGATTGCCGGAGTTACTCTGCTTTCGCTACAACCCGGGGCCGCAACGTACGGGGAATGCCATCATCGGCAAACCGGCAGAAGCGAAGTTCGGGATGACACGTCCCCAGTTGTTCGAGGCATACGCATCGGCCCAAGAAAAGGGAGTACAGCGGTTCGGGTTGCATACCATGCTGGCCTCGAACGAGCTGAACATAGATTTCTTCATCGAGACAGCCCGCATGCTGTTCGATCTGGCGGTCGATCTGGCCGAGAAGCTCACCGTGCGGCTGGAGTTTGTTAACTTCGGCGGAGGGCTCGGCATCCCTTACCAGCCGCAGGACAAGGCAATCGACCTCGAAGCGCTCGGCCAGGCCGTTAAGGCCTACTATGACCAACGGATCCGGCCAGCGGGGTTGCATCCGCTGCGGATCTGTATGGAGCACGGCCGCTGTATCACGGGGCCGTACGGATTCCTGGTGACCCGGGCCATTCACGAGAAGCACACCTACAAGGAGTACGTGGGGGTCGATGCCTGCATGGCCAACTTGATGCGGCCGGGGATGTACGGGGCGTATCATCACATTACGGTGCTGGGGAAGGAAGAGGCTTCCCGCAACAGGAAGGTCGACGTTGTCGGGTCGCTATGCGAGAACAACGACAAGTTTGCTGTCGACCGGCTGCTGCCGGAGGTGGAAAGGGGGGACATCCTCGTGATTCACGATGCCGGCGCGCACGGTCACTCCATGGGCTTCCAGTACAATGGCAAGCTGCGGTCGGCCGAGCTGTTGCTGCGTGAAGACGGCGGTGTCGAGCAGATTCGCCGGGCGGAGTCCCTCGACGACTATTTCGCAACGCTGGACTTTTCCAAGGTATAGGCCGTGGGATCGGGTTAAACACGGCTGGCGATCAGTTCCAGCTTCTCGAGCTCCTGGTCCATTTTCCGCTTGTTGGCATCGGCCATTGGGCAGAGCGGAAGGCGGTAGACCTCCTCTATATAGCCGAGACGGGAGACCGCGTATTTGACCGGGATCGGGTTTGACTCGATGAAGTTGAGATTCATCAGGTTCAGGTAGCGATACTGGAGACGCCGCGCTTCTTCGAGATCGCCCCGCCTCAGGGCTCGGATCATGCCCGAGGTCTCCCTCGGAATAATGTTGCTCACCACCGAAATGAGCCCTTGGCCTCCCAGCGCCACGATTGCAAACGCCAAAGCATCATCGCCTGACAGGACGGCAAACCCAGCGGGACGAACCTGGAAGAGCTCCATGATCTGAGCGATATTTCCGCTCGCCTCCTTGACTGCGACAACGTTCGGGACTTGTTGGGCAAGACGGGCGATGGTGGCGGGAAGCATGTTGCATCCGGTGCGTCCGGGCACGTTGTACAGGACAATCGGAATTGTGATCGCCCCGGCGATTTCAGTGAAATGGCGAACCAGCCCTTCCTGGGATGGCTTGTTGTAGTACGGGGTGACCGAAAGCACGGCATCCGCGCCCTCCGCCTCTGCCATGCGTGCCAGGTGCTTCACGTGCTCGGTGTTGTTGCTTCCTGCGCCGGCCACAATCGGCACTTTCCTACCGGCTTCCTGCACACAAGTCCGAATGACCTGCCGATACTCGTCCTCGTCCAGAGTGACACTCTCGCCGGTCGTGCCGCACGGTACCAGGAAATCGATTCCAGATTCGATCTGCCAGCGGACCAGCCGTTTCAGAGCATCGACATCGACTCTATTGTCTTTAGTAAAGGGGGTAACCAGTGCCGTGCCGCAACCTTGGATGTCAGTCATGATTCTCTCCAAAGATGATCTGCTCGAAAGTGAAGAAGCCCTTCTTGCCCTGAATCCATTCAGCCGCGAGCAACGCTCCTCGAGCAAAGCCCTCGCGGCTTCGGGCCGTATGCTCCAACGTTAAGGTATCGACAGACGAATCGAAACCCACCGTGTGAGTACCGGGAAAGAAACCCGCTCGGACGCTCGAGACCGGGACAGCGTTCTCGTAATACTCTCCCATGATTTTCTGAATCGTTAATGCGGTCCCCGACGGGGCATCCAGCTTCTGAACGTGATGCGTCTCGACCACGAACGGATGGAAGTCTTCGAATCGGGCGAGCACCTTGGCCGCCTGTCGAACCAGAAAGAAGAGAGTCTGCACGCCCAGACTGAAATTCGAGGAATAGAGGCAAGCGCCGCCTCGCGCCTCCACTTCGCGGCGCAGCTGCTCGACTTGCGCATACCAGCCGGTTGCGCCTACAACAATGGGCAGGCCAGCTGCGATCGCATTCCTGATGTTTCCGGGCACGGCGGCAGCGAGGGAGAAATCGATGAGAACATCGGTATTCTTCACCCAGTCACCTGAGAAGCCGGCCTCTTTCGGGTTGTCATCGATGTCGATCGTCCGGCTAATCGTATGCCCGCTTTCGCGCGCCAGGCGCTCCACGGTCTTGCCCATTTTTCCGTACCCGATCAGTGCGATTCGCATGAGTGGCTCAAAAAACAGGAGTCAGAAGTCAGGAGTCAGAAGTCAGAAGAGTAAGTGTATTCCATCGTGACCCTGCCTGCTGAATCTAGCTCCTGTTCCTCCATTCTGACTTCTGACTTCTGACTTCTGACTTCTGACTTCTGACTTCTGACTCCTGACTTCTGACTTCTGTTCTTTTTCAGCACGGCTCGAAGGTTGCAGGGTCGGGCGCCTGGAAGAACTCATTGTGAAGAGCACGAACGGCTTCTTCCATTCTGTTTCCGCCAACCAGGAACGTCACGTTGATGCGAGAGGCGCCCTGCGAAATCATCCTTACGTTGATGCTGCTGACCGCGCTGAAAATCCGGCCGGCGACCCCGGGGGTATTCCTGACGTCTTCACCCACCGCGCAGATCACGGCCGCGTCGTGCTCGACTTCAACGTCCGCGAACTTACGCAACTCTTCCAGGATCTGCTCCAGGCGTGCTGTAGAGTCGATCGTGAGGGAGACGTTAACCTCAGAAGTAGAGACGACGTCCACGACGGTTCTGTACTTTTCAAACGCCTCGAAAATCCTGAGCAGGAAGCCGTGGGCCAGAAACATCCGAGTCGAATAGATGTTGATGATCGTGATGCCTTTTTTGCAGGCAATCGCCTTGATTGGAGTTTTGCTCGACACGCCTTTGGCGGATATGAAAGTGCCTGGCTTGTCGATCGCAAACGAGTTGCATACCTGAACCGGGATGTTCCGCGTTACGGCAGGAAGCAGGGTGCTGGGATGGAGGACCTTGGCCCCAAAATAGGCCAATTCCGAGGCCTCGGCAAAGGAAATCGTCTTTATCTTGTAGACCTTCGGGACAATCCTCGGATCGGTGGTGAGAATACCCGGAACATCGGTCCAGATTTGAATCTCATCCGCATTCACGGCGGCGCCGACCAAAGACGCTGTGTAGTCCGAGCCGCCGCGCCCTATGGTCGTAGTAATGCCGTCAGAGGTCGAACCGATGAATCCCTGAAGAACCGGGATCTTACCAGCATCCAAGAGCGGCGTAAGGCGTTGACGAAGGAGCGGGAACGAGATGTCCTGAAGCACGACGGCCTGAGTGAAACTGTTGTCGGTCCTGATCAGTTCCCGAGAGTCAACCAGCGCCGACTGATAGCCGCGCTCAAGAAGGGCTTCCGTGAAAACAGAAGTGCTGAGCCTCTCGCCAAAGGCCGCAAGAGCATCCTTGGTTCGGGAGGAACATTCCCCCAGCAGGTACAACCCCTGGATGATATTCGCGATCTCACTGAAGCACTGCGAAATGAAAGCCTGAGCTTTCTCCAGCCGTGGTCCGGTGAGCAGTTGCTCGGCGACCGTCAGGTGGTGATCGCGCAGCTGCCCGCTGATGGCTTCCGCTTCCGCTCGCTTCCCCTGATAGGCGAAATCCCCGATTCGCAGCAGGCCATTGGTGGCGCCCGCCATGGCCGACAAAACGATGATCGGCTTCCGATCCTGGTGCTTCGCAACCGCTTCAATAACACGACATATTGCGGCCTTATCCTGAACAGACGTGCCGCCAAATTTCATTACAATCATGGTGTCCCTTGGAAAGAAGAACTGACCGACGACGGTGACTGATGATTAAACGAGCTGACCGCCATCAGACGATTTTTAATCATCAGCCATCGATCATTAATCGTCAATCCTGAAGTACGATTCCCCGCGAAAAGACGCTGCGGACTATAGCATCGGTCAATCAGCGCGGGAAAGTGGTATCTTAATGCCCATGCCGGAATCGCGAAAAGCGAGGTTGGCAGTTCTCAAAGGCCTTTTCTACGAATATCTTCTAACGAAGGGACTCAAGAAAACCCAACAACGAGAACTCATCCTCGACATCTTCCTGTCGGCAGAACATCACGTCAACGTCGACGACCTGATCCGGCGAGTTCGGGAGATCGATCCGACGATCGGTTACGCGACCGTTTATCGCACGGTCAACCTCTTCCTCGAAAGCGGGATAGCCCAGGAAATCCAACTGAGAGACAGCGTCCGGCGGATCGAGCCTTTGTATCAGGACGAACACCACGATCACCTGATTTGCGTCAGGTGTGGGAGTACCACCGAGTTCTTCAGTGGGCAATTGGAATCGGAACAGCTGGCCGCCGCCTCGAACCACGGCTTTCAGGTGCTCAGGCATTCTCTGAAGATCTACGGGCTATGCCGCAAGTGCCAATAGGAAGCTGCTCGCAAAGCCGCAAAGCCGCTTTTTCACAGAGCCGCGCATCACGCAAAGCGAAGCGTGCTCCGTAAGCGGACCACTTTATAATTTAATTTGCTTTTACGCGGATCTATCGGCGATTCCCGGCGACCTCAGCCCTTCCTGTCTCTAATTAAATATGGCACTACATCCAGGACGGATCGCGTCCCTACCTCTTCCCAAGACCGGCCTGAATCTCAACATACAAGCGGCTGGTGCCGGGACAGTGTCTAAACCGCCTGCTATGTTGCGCCATATTTAATTAAAGTACGACCACCATCCAGGCCCTTGGGAGTGCAGGCGAGACGCCCCCCTGCCATTTACTTTTCTGAAGCGCCACGGCACCAGACCATTTGGAGTGCGGCGGCAACGAGAGACCGA
>RPQK01000366.1 GCA_003819755.1 Acidobacteriota bacterium
AAGGATGAAGGATGAAGGATGAAGGGAAGAAGGATGAGCCTAGGCCGCCCTTCTTCCTTTCATCCTTCATCCTTCATCCTTTCTCCTTCATCCTTCATCCTTTCCCAAGCGCATGCGCTTTCTCCAGCTGCACGGACACGCACATCTCGTTCCCGGCGCTGTTCAGACTTTCCTGCACGGTCTCGATACTGAGACTTGGCGGGACTTGAAGAACGGCCCTCATATTGAACAGGGGGGACCCGGTCGTTGGGGCATAGACCACGTCGCTCTCCAACTCGGCAATATTGATGCCCAGCCGGTTCAGAGCGTGGGCGATCGTCTTGATGATACCTTCATGATCGGCTCCGTTGACCGCCAGAGTATAGAGCTGGTAATCCTGAAAGAAGCCCGACTGATCGGGTTTAACCGGGCGGACCCAGACTTCCATCCCCCTTAAGCTCGCCAGCTCTCTCTTCAGCTGCTCGATCTTGTTGTCGGTGACTTCGACCAGCAGCAGGGCAGCGAACTCTCCCGTCAACCGAGCCATCCGGCTCTCCTCTACATTGGCGCCATGGGAGACCAGCACTCCGGTGATTTCGTCCACAAACCCGACCCTGTCCGGCCCCACTGCCGTCACAAGAAGCTTAACGTTGTTCATCCTTCTTCCTTCCGGTTTTCGACGGGCTTAAACAGCTGATTCAGCGCGTTCCAGCCCCAGATTTTCTTGTGCATTCTACCGGAAGATCGCATACTGTTATACCTCCATGAATACGAAAGTTCGGGTCGCGGTGGTGACAGGTTCATCCCGAGGAATCGGCCGCGGCATCGCTATAGAACTGGCAAGAGCCGGCTGGAGTGTGGTTATCAATTACGTGTCCGACGAGGGAGCGGCTGCCGAGTGCCGAAACTTATGCCGGCAGTGTTCGCCTCCTTCTGCCGACGCCACCTTTGAAATCATTCAGGCAGACGTCTCGAGATCCGAGGATCGAAACCGGCTGCTCGCGTGCGTCGAAGAGAAATTCGGCTGGGTGGACCTGCTGGTGAATAATGCGGGCGTCGCTCCCAAGTTGCGCGCCGATCTTCTCGAAGCGTCCGAAGAAAGTTTCGATCGCCTGGTCGGCATTAATCTCAAGGGTCCGTTTTTTCTGAGTCAGTTATTTTCGAACTGGTGGATCAAGCGGATCGACACCAGCGGCGCCGACCGCGAAAGACCGAGAATCGTCATCGTTTCTTCCATGTCTGCCTACACGGCGAGCACCAATCGGGGCGACTATTGCCTCACCAAGGCGGCCCTCGGCATGCTCACCAAGCTGTTTGCCGTCCGGCTGGCCGACTACGGCATTAACGTTTACGAAATCCGGCCGGGCATTATAGCAACCGACATGACCGGTCCGGTTAAGCAGAAATACGACAAGCTTATCGCCGATGGTTTAACTCCCATCCGGCGCTGGGGAGAACCGGCCGACGTGGGCCAGGCCGTGAGGGCGGTCGCCGAGGACCGGTTTCCTTTTTCAACAGGCGAAGTCTTCAACGTGGACGGCGGATTCCATCTCCAGCGACTCTGACCATGCAGATCGACAACTCTCTCACGATTGCGGCACTCAAGCCGAAAATCCAGACTCTGTTCGAGCTTTCCGGTGAGAAGATCCGGGCGCTCGAGAAAAGGTGGGATCCGGCCAACGGCACCCCGGTTTTTACCGCCGCCGGGCTGTATACAACCCGAGGGTGGACGGAATGGACGCAGGGCTTTCAATTCGGCTCGGCGCTTCTGCAGTTCGACGCCACTTCCGATCCCTGGTTCCTGGGCTACGCCCGTACGAAAGTGCAGGCATCGATGGCCCCTCACCTGACTCACACGGGAGTTCACGACCACGGGTTCAACAACGTAAGCACGTACGGGAACCTGCTGCGACTGATACAGGAGGGCCGAAGTGAGGCGTCGCCCGGTGAGATCGAAGCGTATCGGCTTGCTTTGAAATGCAGCGGCGCTGTGCAGGCGTCACGCTGGACCACCATTGCGGACGGCCGAGGATTCATCTATTCCTTCAATGGCCCGCACTCCTTGTTTGCCGATACCATTCGCTCGCTTCGTTCATTGGCGGTCGCTCATCAGCTGGGGCACGTGCTGCTGACGGAAGCCGACAGGCGTGTGTCTCTCCTGGAGCGTCTCCTCCAACATGCCTCGGTCACGGCCGATTTTTCGGTCTACTACGGCGAAGGAAGAGACTTCTACGACGTGAGGGGGCGAGTCGCCCATGAGTCGATCTTCAATGTGAACGACGGCAGCTACCGCTGTCCCAACTCCCAGCAGGGATACTCGCCTTTCAGCACCTGGACCCGCGGCTTGGCCTGGATCATCCTCGGCTACGCGGAACAACTGGAGTTTCTCAACTCTCTGGCTGACAGCGATCTTGACTCGTTGGGCGGCCGGGCAAGCATCGAGGGCAAGCTGCTGCGGGCCGGGGAAGCGACTTGCGACTTTTATATCGATCACACCTGTCAAGACGGCATCCCGTTCTGGGACACGGGCGCTCCCGGCTTGCCGTTTCTGAAGAACTATCTCAAGAAGCCTTCGGATCCGGCTAACGACCATGAACCGGTCGACAGCTCGGCCGCGGCAATCGCCGCTCAGGGGCTCTGGAGGCTGGGAAGCTATTTGCGTAAATTTTCCCGCCGCCACTCGGACGGCCGCAGGTACAGACAAGCCGCGCTGAAAGTTGCCGCTACTCTGTTCGACACCCCGTATCTCTCGACGGATCCAGCCCACGAGGGATTGATCCTCCACTCCATTTACCACCGGCCGCGGGGTTGGGACTCGATCCCTGCGGGGCGGAAAATACCCTGCGGAGAGTCCTCGATGTGGGGCGACTATCATGCCCGGGAATTAGCTCTCATGCTTCTCCGGGAAGCCGAGCACCTGCCCGAGCTGAAGTTCTTCAACGTGGGAAAGTAAGGGACTTGACGATTTGTGATTGTTGATTGTTGATTGGAACCTGCGGGTCAGCGGCTTTCAATCAACAATCATAAATCATCAATCAGCACTGCTCTTATTGGTGACCCGTCTCCGCCCTCGATCTTGAGCGGCAGTGCCACCAGCGTGTATCGCCCATCGGGGACGCGGTTTAGGCGCAGGTTCTCGACGATAATCACTCCCCGGTTTCCCAGGACCTGGTGAACCGGTAGCGACTCGCTGTCGAAACGATCAACCGAAGGAGCGTCGACACCGAGCAGCTGAACACCGGCCGCCACTATCGCCTCGGCAGCCTCGACCGACAATGGAACATAACCCTGAGGAAACTCGCCGAGATCAGTCGGCGGATTAGCACGGATCAGAAGCCGCCGAGGCTGCCCCTTGAGAAGCCTCTCCAGCCCCCCGGGTTGTATTGCCCCGCCGGGCGACGAAACGGTGACCAGCTCGGCCGGCCCCACCAGGACTGAAAGATCGATCCGATCGACGGTGCACGCTCCTTTCAGGTAGTGGGCCGGGGCGTCAAGGTGAGTCCCGGTGTGAAGACTGAGGGTCATGGACGAGCAATCGGCGGGATCGCCTTCTTCCATCTTCAATGTAATTGCCCGCGAAACGGGCGTGTCCCCCGGCCAAACAGCCATTCCCGGGCGGATGGTGTGGGAAATATCGTAGATTTTCATGGTTTCTTACTGTCGCTCGTCGGGTAAACAACTTCTTATCCACGAATTACACGAATTACACGAATTGCACGAACCCTGTTCGTGTAATTCGTGTAATTCGTGGATAAGAAGTTGTTTACCCGACGAGCTCAAAAGACAAACTCCACCCCCAGCCGCGCGATGCGCGGCGACTGGAACTCGACGGGCAGGCGCAGGCTGAACAAAGGACCCGTCAGGTCATTCTCCTCAGTCTTTTGACTTGCGTTCAGAAGGTTGAACACATCCCCCACCAGCCCCATTTCCACGCCTCTCCACCTTAGCGTTTTCCTGACCCGCACGTCGGCTGTCAGGTTGAACTCGGTCCGATGTCCTCCAGGATTCCCGCGCGGCGTCGCCAACACGAAAAACGGGCCCTGATTGAAGTTGGTGATAGCCAACTTTCGACCGAACGGGAGGCCGTCGTAATAGCGAGTGACCGAGGAAACGGTCCAGCCGGCCGGCAGTTGAACGAGCCCGAGAAACCGGGCGGTAAAAGATCGATCAAAATATTGCCTGCCGTACGTCCAGATGAGGCTGTTGGGATCATCGAGCAGGCCCCCTACCACTCCCTGGTCGTTCTGGAACTCGGTGTTACCCGGGCTCGTAAGCAGGCGGGTCATGTAAGCCGAGAATTGTAGCGCCATGACCGCCCGGGTGCCCGACCGGTAGGACAAAACCATCTCCAGACCCTTGTGGAAACCGGTCAAGCCCGACGGGTTGGTCAGGAGAAAACGGTCCTTTCCCAGTGTCGACGGATACTGGTTGAAAACGACGAGGTTCTGATCGTCTTCAGTGCCCGCCTGGTAGTCGCCACCGGGATCGAAAACGGGGACCGGAGAGTACGCGGAAAACGGGACCCCGACATTCACGGTCTCCAACCGGTCCTTCTCGTCGCGTCGAAAAAAATCGGCCCGGAATCCGAGTCCCCAGGGAAGGCGCTGTTCCGCCCCAACCACCAGCTCCCGGCTGTACGGACGCCTCAGCTCGGGATCGATCGAGGATACGTTTCCGCCGAAAGCCTGCAGAACCTGGCCGGCCTCCCCTGATTGGTACTGCGTGTCGCCGTTCGAGTCGTGCCAGCGCGATTCGGTTCCGCTCAGACAGTTCGAGTTCCCGAAGTCCAGGTAACGAGCGATCAGGTTGTGGTGAAGAACGCTGAACCCGGCGCGAAAAATGGTCCCGCACTGAAAGATCGAATCGGATCTCGCCCGTCTGCAAAACGGGGAAAAGGCAAGCCCCAAACGAGGCTCGGCGTTCAGCCAGCTGATCAATCCCCTTTGTGCCTGGAACGACCGGGCAGGTACGAATGAACCCGCCGGGCTGGATTGGCGCGGCAGCCAGCCCCGGCTTGAATCCACGCGCAGACCCCAGCGCAGGCTGAGAGGAGCCAACGGCCGCCCGGCGTGCTGCGCGAAGACAGCCATCTGCCCGATCCTCTCGCCAGGAGAGACGGGAGTGTTGTACCGAATGACCGTCGAGGGCTCTACCGGTCCGCGAACCAGGGGACTGGCTTCCAAGTCCAGCGGTAGAAAACGAAGCCCGACATCATTGAGCGCACGCACGACGGAGCTCACGTAGCCGCGACTGGCGTCGACCCCGAGGATTATCTGACTGCGGCCCTTCGTGTAGGACCCATTGAATGCAGCCGAAAGCCTCGTCCTGATCGACTGTTCCTCAAAAGGCGCGACTCCCGAACGGAATCCAGTGAACAGGTCCACGCCGCTCTGTCTCGGTTCTGCCAGCTTCTGAAATGCGCCGTCAAGATTCGCACGGGCAATTCCGAGGCGAACCTCCAGGTGGAGATCCGGCCGCGGTGCCCGGCGCCATGAAGCTTGCACGACGTGGAAACCGTCCTGCCTCTCGATTGTGGACGAGACTGGCGTTCGAAAGCCCGCGCCCGAGTGCATGTCGCTCAGCTGCTGGCCGGTCCAGCGCACGCCGAACGCCTGGATTGTCGAGTCTCGGCGAAGATCGATGAGCCCACCCGCGGAGTCTCTTTGCTCGATCGGGAGAAACCGGGGGACATCCAGCTGGAGCTGCCGGCTGGACACCGCTCCGAGGTAGCCCCAGTGGCGACCCAGCGGGGCCCCGAGCTGGGCGTGAACCTGGACATCCTTCTTGATTTGCCGGCTGCCCGTGGCGCCCTGTGACCTTAGTCGGGGAGTCAGGTTCTCCCAACTGGTCGGATCGCCCTGGTAGTAGAGTCTCACGTCCCCGTGCACCGACCTGGACGCCTGATCGCTCACGATGTGGACCACGCTGCCGCCCCCCGGCTCTTCAGCACTCAGCCCGCCGGTCGACACCTGAACCTCTTTCAACAAGTCGTAGTCCGGATAGAAAAGCGGTATGCCGCCTTCAAAGGGGTCGGTCACATTGAGGCCATTTAGATAAAACTGGTTTTGCGTCCATGAGCTTCCACGAGCGCTGAAAAGCGCGAACGTCCCGCCGAATATACCAGCCACGTCGATCCGGTTTACGACGCTCGCAGAATCCTGGTTCTCGAGCAACGACCAGAGATCCCTTCCGGTCGGGAACGCGTCCATGTGCGACGCGCTGAAAAGGGAACCGTGCGAGCTGGGAAACTGGTCGGACACTGACCCTATCGACCAGGGGGACGCGGCGGAAGGCAGGGCCGACGCCGAACCGGCAGCCGCGCCATAAAGGGCGGCAAGCTGTACGCAGTTTGTTACCTTAGCGGGGGCAGACTCCGCCAAGCCCCGGCTGGACAAAGCGAGCGGAACCGCTACGAACGTCAGAATCCATCGACTGAAGACACTTTTCCCCATCGAGAAAGAATTTTAGTATTTTGCGGCCTTCGTGCTGGGAATACAACTGCCCCGCGCCTTCCCCGGGGAGCAGGCCCCCCCAGTGGAAGCCAGGTTGTACAATGGGCAAATGCCCTCTGATGTGGCAGTACTTCAACAGACGATCGCGGAATGCCGTCTGTGCCCGCGCCTGGTGCGATATCGGGAAGAGGTCGCGGCGACCAAACGCGCCGCCTACCGGGACTGCGAGTACTGGGGGAGGCCTGTCCCTTCGTTGGGATCCGACAATGCCCGACTCTTGATCGTCGGGTTGGCCCCGGCCGCGCACGGAGGGAATCGGACGGGCAGGATGTTTACCGGAGACAGGAGCGGCGATTTTCTCTTCGGCACCCTCCACCGGTTCGGATTCGCCAACCAGGCCGGTAGCCGCGAACCCGCCGACGGTCTGCGGTTGCTCGACACTTACATCACCGCTGCAGTGCATTGCGCTCCTCCTGAGAACCGGCCTCTCCCGGAGGAGTTTGCAACCTGCCGGCGCTATCTCAAACAGGAGCTCAGACTGCTCCAGAATGTTAGCGTGGTCGTCGTTCTCGGGCGGATAGCCTGGCAGGAGCTCTTGCGGGCGCGCAAAGAGCTAAACCTCTCCGTTCCTCATCCCCTGCCCCCCTTCGCGCACGCGGCGAGCTGTCCCCTTGACACCGGCACTACTATGATCTGCTCCTACCACCCGAGCCAGCAGAACACATCCACCGGACGACTGACCCAGACGATGTTTGACGAAGTATTTCGTAAAGCCCGCTCGCTCGTAGGAGAATAGGGCCTGAAGGAGAAACAAATGATTCCAGCCGTACTGCTCGTAATGTTCCTGAGCCTCGGTTTCCAGGAAAGCCCCGCACCCAGGAACCAGGCGCATCTCGTCGAGCGCCGGGAACTGCCTCAGGACCTGAATCTCCCGTTCCGGGAAAACGGCTTTACCGTCGCGACAGTGACGATCGTCAACGAGGGCAGCCAACCGCTGGACGTTGATACAGCCAAGATCCGAGTGCTGAATCCCAAGAACAAGGAAGTTC
>RPQK01000367.1 GCA_003819755.1 Acidobacteriota bacterium
CGGGCTGTGGAATCATAACGGCGGTGAGGTAAATATGAACCTTTGGGAAAAGCTGCGCGGGGAGCTGATTGACATCATCCAGTGGCTCGACAGCACGAACGATACACTGGTGTACCGTTTCGAGCGATACAACAACGAGATCAAGTATCGCGCCAAACTGGTGGTCCGCGAGGGGCAGGCAGCGGTCTTCGTCAACGAGGGCCAGATCGCCGATGTCTTTGCTCCGGGAACCTATACCCTGGAGACGAAAAACCTACCCGTCCTGGCCACTCTCCAGGGCTGGAAGTACGGTTTCGAGAGCCCCTTTAAGGCGGAGGTCTATTTCTGCTCAACCCGGCAATTCACTGATCTGAAGTGGGGGACGCAGAATCCGATCATGATGCGCGATCCCGAGTTCGGGCCGGTGAGACTGCGGGCCTTCGGGACCTATGTGATCCGCGTATCCGACCCGGCCGCCTTGATACGGCAGATCGTGGGGACCGACAATCGTTTCACGCTGGACGAGATCTGCAATCAACTGCGCAACTTCATCGTGTCGCGTTTTGCGGATGTTCTTGGCTCCAGCCGCATCCCCGTGCTCGATCTGGCCTCCAACTACGACGACCTGAGCAATTTCATGACCCAGCGTATCGGGCCGGAGATTCAATCCTATGGCCTTGAGTTGACGAAACTGCTTGTCGAGAACATCTCGCTGCCCCCGGCCGTTGAGGAAGCTATGGACAAGCGGACGAGCATGGGTGTCGTCGGAAATCTCGCCGCTTACACGCAATTTAACATCGCCAACTCCATTCCTGATGCCGCGAAGAACCCCGGCGGGCTGGCCGCGGCCGGCGCGGGTTTGGGTATGGGGATGGCCATGGCGGGACCGATCGGGCAAGCCATGATGGGCCAGGGCCCCGCCCCCGCACAGCCAGCCACGCCTCCGCCACTGCCCGGAGCGGTGAGCTTCTTCGCTGGTATCGAAGGAAAACAAGCGGGGCCGTTCGATATGGCGGGGCTACAGGAACAAGTCAACGCTGGGCGCCTGACGCGTGAGACGCTCGTCTGGCGGCAGGGAATGCCGAGCTGGACTCCGGCCGGGCAGGTCCCTGAGCTCGCTTCGCTCTTTGCGGCGGTGCCGCCACCCTTGCCTCCGAGCGCGTGATGGAATCCGAAACGGTCACTCTGAAACAGTTCCCTTGTCAGCAGTGCGGCGCGCGCCTGGACTTTGCTCCGGGCACGGCCGCACTTCGGTGTCCCTATTGTTCGTTCGAGAACCAGATCCCGCAGAGCCAGGAAGAAATCCGCGAGCTCGACTACCTTGCCCAGCTGGCCGAGTTAGCCGGCACTCAGGAGACCGTGGAAGCCGAGCGGCTTCAGTGCGGGAAATGTGCGGCGGAAACCACGCTGCCGACCGGGGTCGTCTCCGGCACCTGCCCTTTCTGTGGTTCGAACCTCGTCGCCACCGGGCGAAGCAAGCGATTAGTCAAGCCCAAGTCGTTGCTGCCGTTCGGGATCGCCCAACGTCAGGCCTTTGATGCCTTCCAGGGCTGGATAAACGGATTGTGGTTTGCTCCAACGGCGCTGAAAAACTACGCGCAGTCTGAAGGAAGGCTTTCGGGCGTCTATGTGCCGTTCTGGACCTATGATTGCCGGACAACCAGTTTCTACACCGGGCAGAGGGGGGACGACTACTGGACAACGGAAACTTACAGGACTACCGAGAACGGCCGCAGTGTAACCAAAACCCGGCGGGTGAAACATACCCGCTGGACCTCCGTGTCCGGCACTGTGTGGGAAAGCTTTGACGATGTTCTGGTTCCGGCCAGCGACTCACTGCCCGGCGAATGCCTGCAGAAACTCGAACCTTGGGACCTTGAGCGGCTGGTTCCTTTCGCAGATGAGTACCTGAGCGGCTTTCGGGCGGAGAGCTACCGGGTTTCGCTCGAAGATGGCTTCGGCAAAGCCAAGGAGATCATGGATCTCGCAATCCGCTCGAGTGTGGCAAGGGACATCGGCGGCGATCAGCAGCGAATTCACTCGGTCCGAACTCAGTGCGACGGGGTAACGTTCAAGCACATCCTCCTGCCAGTCTGGCTAAGCGCTTACCGATTCAAGGAAAAGGTTTTTCGGTTTCTGGTCAACGCGCGAACCGGAGAGGTCCAAGGCGAACGGCCCTGGAGCGCCTGGAAGATCACAGCGCTGGTTCTGACCATCCTGATCGTGATCCTGGTGCTGGTGCTGGTGTTTCAGGAGTGATTTCCCGTGGGAGCAGCCGCTGGGAGCGTCCCTCGAAGGCATAAGCATACCGCAGCGGCTGCTCCGGCGAGCACGCTTCATCACAGTTCCCGTCACCTCTTCCTCAGCCTTATCGCATTCGGGGTGACTTCCACCAATTCGTCGTCCTTGATGTATGCCAACGTGTCTTCGAGCGTCAGCGCCTTGGCAGGCACCAATCGGATGGCCTCGTCAGACGTGGAGGCCCTCATGTTGGTCAGCTTCTTGTCCTTGGTGACGTTGACGTCGAGGTCGACCGACTTCGCGTTCTCACCGACAATCATTCCGTGATAAACCCTGGTCCCAGGACTCACAAACAGCCTTCCTCGCTCCTGCAGGTTGTACAAAGCATAGCCCGTTACTGTCCCCGGCCGGTCAGCCACCAGGGAACCGGTTACCCGGGACCGGATGTCGCCGAACCAGGGCGCCCAACGCAGAAAAAGAGTGTTCAGTATCCCGGCGCCCCGGGTGTCGGTCAGGAACTGCCCGCGAAATCCAATCAGACCCCGCGATGGGACCTCGAACTCCAGCCGTACCCGTCCACTGCCGTGGTTCACCATTTTTATCAGCTGCCCTTTACGCTGCCCGAAGGCCTCGGTGACGACGCCGATAAACTGGTCCGGAATATCGACGATGGCCACCTCGACCGGCTCGTGAACAACTCCGTCGACCTCTCGTGTGATAACGGTCGGCTTTGACACCTGGACCTCGTAGCCTTCACGGCGCATCTGCTCGAGGAGGATGCTCAACTGAAGCTCCCCCCGACCGCTCACCCGAAAGCTTCCGACCGCACCGTGGCCTGTCGTCTGGCCCAAGATCGTTCCCGATTCCAGATCCTCGACACGAATGGAAACATTGGCGAGCAGTTCCTTCTGCAGTCGTTCGCGCAATTTGAGCGAGGTCACATACTTCCCGTCCTGCCCGGCGAAAGGTGAAGTGTTGACGGAGAAGACCATCGAAATGGTTGGCTCGTCGATGACGATTGTTGGCAAGGGGCGGGGATCCCTTTCGCTCGCGATCGTCTCACCTATCTCGATGCCCTCAAGGCCTGCCAAAGCGATGATTTCCCCCGCACATGCGCCTTCAATCAGTTCCTGCTTGAGGCCTTCGAAGGCGTACAGCTGAGTAATTCGGGTTTGCTGAATCGTCCCGTCCAGTTTGCAGATCGACACCGTGTCCCCGATTGCCACCTGGCCGGCCGAAATCCGCCCGATGGCGAGCCGACCCACATAATCGTTGTAGTCAATGTTGGTGACCAGCACCTGCAGCGGGTCCGCCGGACTGGCGACGGGCGCCGGAGTATGCCGGAGGATCGCTTCGAACAACGGCTGCAAGTCGATCCCTTCGTCCTCGATTCTCTCCCAGGCAATGCCGTCGCGCGAGATGGCATAAATCACCGGGAAATCGAGCTGATCCTCCTCGGCATCCAGATCAATGAAAAGGTCATAGATCTCGTTGAGAACCTCCCCGGGGCGCGCATCAGGCCGGTCCATCTTGTTAATGACGACGATTGGTTTCAGGCGAAGATCGAGGGCCTTGCTCAGGACGTAACGGGTCTGCGGGAGGGGACCCTCGGAGGCATCGACGAGGAGCATCACTCCATCGACCATCTTCAACACCCGCTGCACTTCCCCTCCAAAATCGGAATGGCCCGGCGTATCGACGATGTTGATTTTCACCCCGCCATAGTGGACAGAAGTGTTTTTTGCCAGGATCGTAATTCCCCGTTCCCGCTCGAGGTCCATTCGATCCATGACCCGTTCGATGACCCTTTCGTTGGCCCGGAAAAGGCCTGATTGTTTAAGCATCCCGTCGACGAGCGTAGTTTTCCCGTGATCGACGTGTGCAATGATAGCGATGTTGCGGATATCTTCCCGATAGACTTTGCTCACTGGATGGCTCCGGTTCTAAGGCTCGCGACGCTTTGGCGTGATCCTTCAAATGTCGAAAACCAGTTAGTTTAGCAGATCTGGGGACGCCGGGTCGATTCCGCCCGCCCTTCGGTCCCTTCGGTAGGGTGGGTCGAAGGAGGGCGCGCTGTCAGCACCCGGATGAAACCGGCGGCGCTACTGACCCACTACCCGCCCTTCCTCCTGCCCGGGCCGATGATGATTTTCGCAATCGACAACCTTGACACGGGAGCCGAAGAATTTTATTGTTGCGTCCTCAAACAATACGATCGCGCGATGCGAAAAGAACAGTGGTCGATTTATAAGGAAGTGGCGAAGCAAGGCGGCTTTCGGAAAGCACCCGTCGCCCTTATCGTCGACAGCCCCTGGATGCCCGGTTACCTGGGCCTGACCCACCACGACTATTACTTTGACCCGGAAGCCTGGTTCCGAGCGAATCTCCGTATTATCGAGGAATTCCCCGATATCATCATGTTTCCCTCCTGGTGGGTGGAATACGGCATGGCGATCGAGCCCTCGGCTATCGGGGCAAGGGTTAACTTCTGGCCTGATCGGCCGCCAAATCAGACCGGTTTCCTCGATCGGCTGGAGGACGTGTCCAGGCTGCCGGCAGTCAATCCCTGCACGGACGGGCTGATGGCGATGACCTTGCACCGGTACCGGTCTCTGAAAGGTAGGATTCTGGACGCCGGCTTCACGATCCCGGTGGTCGCCGCACGTGGTCCGCTTTGCACCGCGGCGTTCCTGAGAGGGCTCACCGAGTTCATGATGGACGTCATCGACAACCCGGCGGGAGTTCATCAACTGCTGGAATATGCGACCGACGTGGCCATCAACTGGCTGAAAGCGCAGGCCGAGACCATCGGGGAGACCGTAGAGGGCATCTTGGTCCTCGACGATATCGTCGGCTTTCTTTCGCGAGATCACTACCTGAAGTTCGCGCATCCTTACCTGAAACGAATCTGCGACAGTTTTCCGTCGGAATGGGTCAAGGTCTACCACAATGACGCCAACGTGACCCCGTTCCTGTCAAATGTGGCGGAAACCGGTTTCGACGTTCTCAATTGGGGCAAGACTCTTGATGTCGCAGAAGCCTACCGCCGGCTGGGAGCTGATCGGAAGCTCGTTTTGATGGGCAACGTCAATCCCCTGGAGCCCGGCGTAAACGGCACTCCCGAGGAGGTGAAACGGGCTGCCCTGGACGTCTTGGACAAGACTCGGGGAAGAGCTCATATCCTCTCAATGGGCGGAGGAGTCAGCCCGGGGATGCCGAAAGCGAACATCATGGCCTTGCTGGAAGCAGCCAGGGAATTCACGGCATAGCCGGACAGAAAGGAACCAAAGGACCCCAAGGACCTCAACGACCTCAAGGACCAACGAGAATGTTTACCATGTCCTTGAGGTCGTTGTGGTCCTTGGGTCTTTCATCACGACGTCGTCACCCCCCGCACTTCTTGCGCTTCTCGAAACCCGCTAATCTGGACATTGTGAGTCCAACTCTGCAAACACCTACAGAGCAATCGCTGGCCGCCCGCTACGAAGCTCTTATCCGCGTCTCGCAAGCGATCGGCGCGCACCATGATTGCGGGGAACTGTTCCGCAATCTGGCCGGCGAATTACGCTCCGTTGTCCAATTCGATTACATCGCCGTCCTGCTTTACGATGAGGCGGCGCACAAGATGTGCCTGCATCTGCTGGATGCGGCAGACCATGATCGCGTCCTTCCAAAGCCCGAGCTTCCGACGGAGGAGATGTTTGCCTGGTGGGTCTACCAGCACCAGCAGCCTCTCGTCATTCCCTGCCTCGAAAAAGAGACTCGCTTCCCGCGCCTGGTGAAGTTTCTGACCGGGCATGGTTTCCGATCGACCTGCACGGTTCCTTTAACGACCCGGCATCGCCGGCTAGGCGCACTCGGGTTCGGCAGTACCCGACCCTCCGCTTTTTCCGACGAGGAAGTGCGCTTGCTCTGCCTGGTCGCCGACGTCGTGGCCCTGTCCATCGACGATGCTCGAAACTTCGAGGCCTCCCGCCGGGCTCAGGACGCGCTGCAGGTGGAGAGAGATCGCCTGAGACGTCTTTTGGATCTAAACAACCGCCTGACGGAACAACTCGCTCAGGAAAAGCTCTATCTGGAAGACGAAATCCGGAGCGAGATGAACTTCGAGGACATCATCGGTGTGAGCCCGGCTCTGAACCGGGTCCTGAAGCTCGTGGAAAACGTCGCGGCGACTGACTCAACCGTGCTCATCTGCGGCGAAACAGGTACCGGGAAGGAGCTGATCGCCCGTGCCATTCATAACCTGAGTCCCCGCCTCGCCAACCCCTTCGTCAAGCTCAATTGTGCTGCCATACCAACCGGCTTGCTCGAAAGCGAGCTTTTCGGTCACGAAAAAGGGGCGTTCACAGGAGCGATCGCTCAACGCATCGGCCGGTTCGAACTGGCTCACGGCGGCACGGTGTTCTTAGATGAAATCGGCGAGATCCCACTCGAGCTGCAGCCGAAGCTTCTGAGAGTCTTGCAGGAGCGCGAGTTCGAGCGGCTGGGAAGCGGGCGCACGCTTCGCACCGACGCCCGGCTGATCGCCGCCAGTAACCGCGATCTGGCGGCGATGGTCCAGGAGCAGCGATTTCGCGAGGATCTGTATTACCGTCTCAACGTCTTCCCGATTACGATGCCTCCTCTGCGAGAACGGCGCTCCGACATTCCGCTGCTCGTTCGCCATTTCGCCGACCATTTCGCCCGCCGGATGAACAAGTCGGTTCAGACCATCCATTCCGAAACTATGAAGATTTTGACGGGCTATGATTGGCCGGGAAACGTCAGTGAGCTCCAGAATGTCATCGAGCGAGCCGTCATTCTGTCGACTGGCCCAATCCTCAAGGTGCCCCTGGCCGACCTCCCGGCACGCTCTCAGGCATCCGTAAACGGGTCCAACGACAGCTTGACGCTTGATGACGCCCAGCGAAAACACATCCTCACCGCGCTCCAAGAGACGAACTGGGTTCTGGGAGGGCCTAACGGGGCTGCTGCTCGTCTCGCGATGAAGCGTTCTACCCTGCAATTCCGAATGCGCAAGCTCGGCATTTCGCGGCCAGGCAAAGGTAGATAAACCGCGAGCGCAGCGCGCCTTCGGAGTGCGCAAGCCGGGCTTTGCGGACTGGACCACTAAGAGGCAGAGCCCTGGCTCTGCTCCTGTTGCGAAAATAAAGCCCCGTGCGCCTCGGCACAAGCGTGGGTTACGCGGCTTGTTTGTCTTGATTATCCGTGACTTGTACGGTGTATCCCAGATCCTCCAATCGTTTGA
>RPQK01000368.1 GCA_003819755.1 Acidobacteriota bacterium
AGAGGCGGATACTGGTGGTCAGCTTGCCTGCCGGCGTGCTGTACTCCTTGTGCAGAATGTCGAAGTCGCCCTTGACCGGTTCCCGCCATTCCTTAGTCTTCACGTTCGGGTGAAATCTTACCGGTAAACCGCGCAGGTCGGGATGGTCCGGGCGCTGCGGCCGAGGGGCCGTAGGGATGAAGAGCATCGAGTCCAGGCCCATCTCAAGCTCAGCGTCGACCAGTTTATAGAGGTCTTCGCCGACTCGCCTTCGCAGGGCCGTGAAGCTCATAAAGCAACAGGGAACATGATCGGGGGCGTCGAGCCGCAGGGCGCGCAGCACGCGTTCCCGGGATGAGGGTCTATTGGATGCCATTTCTTCAATCGTCGATCATCGGTCGTTGGTCGTCAAGGAACCGAGCGCCGGCCCCGTTGCAAAAGCGCCAGCGAAAGGCTACAACGGATACGCGAGAACAGGATTTGAAGTCCAGTTGGAGAGGAGGGCTTCCATACAGAACAGAGCCGCAAGCGAAGCGTTTTTTGCGGAGCGACCCGGCCCGAGCGGACAGCAACCAACCTGCCACGTTCGCTGCTGACTCTTCGGGTCCGACGCGCTCCGCAAAAAACGCTACGCTTGCGGCTCGGTATGGAACCAGCCAGTATCATGACCCAAAACATCATTGTTGCCGGCGCACGTCAGCACAATCTGAAGGGAATAACGGTCGAGATTCCCAAGAAGAAACTGGTCGTTATCACCGGCGTCTCGGGTTCCGGCAAGTCCTCGCTCGTCTTCGACACCATTTACGCTGAGGCGCAGCGCCAGCTGATCGAAACCTTCAGCTCTTATGCCCGGAGCCGGCTCCCGAAGCTCTCCCGCCCGGACGTTGACGCGATCCACAACATTTCTCCCGTCATCGTCATCGACCAGAAACGATTGGGCACGAACCCGAGGTCCACTGTCGGCACCGCAACCGAGATCTACACTTACCTGCGTCTCCTGTTTTCCCGGTGCGGGCTCCCCGAAATAGGCGATTCCAACGTTTTCTCCTTCAACAACCCGGCCGGCATGTGCCCCGTATGCCGCGGGCTCGGCCGGGAATTGGTCTTCGATGTCGATTCTCTGGTTGACTGGGACAAGTCACTTCGCCAGGGCGCGATCCGCCATCGCCACTTTCGAGAGGGAAAGTGGCTATGGAAGGTGGTTATGAACTGCGGGCTGTTCGACCTTGACAAGCCGCTGAACGACTATTCGGACGAGGAGCGCGATTTGCTGCTCTTCTCCGAGAAGCACCGCCTGAGCGATCACCCCGGTAATCAGTTCTACAACATCCACTTTGAGGGAGTGGTGACGGGCATCAAGCGTCGGAATCTGGGCCGGGAGGGATCCGACCGGGGCGCCCCGGCGGTCGAGATGCAGTTTTTCAAGTTCTCCTCTTGCCCGGAGTGCAACGGGTCCCGGCTCAACGAGCGGGCGCGTTCGGTCAGAGTCAACGGCAAGGGAATTCCCGAACTGGCCGCGATGGAACTGACGGAGTTGCTGGCTTTCCTTGGCAGCGTGACCGGCCGGCTGGCTGATCCCATCGTCAATCGCATGAAGGAGCTCCTGCACCATCTCGTCGATATCGGCATCGGGTACATCTCGCTCAACCAGCCGGTCATGAACCTGTCGGGGGGCGAGTCCCAGAGGATCAAAATGGCGCGCCAGCTCGGCTGCGACCTGGTAGACTTGATCTACATCCTCGATGAACCCACCATGGGCCTCCACCCGAAGGATATTTCCCATCTGATCGCGATGCTCGGCAGGCTTCGAGATCAAGGCAACAGCGTTCTCGTCGTCGAACATGACCCGGCCGTCATTGAATGCGCGGACATTGTCCTCGACATTGGACCAGGAGCCGGCCGCCAGGGAGGAGAGGTGACTTTTCAGGGCACCGTCTCACAACTGCGCGAGTCCGACGCCCTGACCGGACAATGGCTCAGAAACCGCCGCGGACCCATCGCGCCGAGAAGAAAGCCGGCCGGTGCGATCCCCATCAGGCATGCGCGCGTCAACAATCTCAAGGACGTCTCGGTCGATATACCAACTGGGGTTTTCGTGTGCGTGACCGGCGTGGCGGGTTCCGGCAAGAGCAGCCTGATCCACGAGGTCTTCGCGGCTCGGCACCCCGAGGCGATAGTGGTTGATCAGTCGGCGGTGCTCGGATCTAACCGATCCAACCCTGCGACCTACACTGAAGTCTTCGGCCTCATCCGCCAGGAGTTTGCCCGGGCCACCGGGAAAAAGCCGAGCCTGTTCAGCTTCAACTCGGACGGCGCGTGTCCAAGGTGCAAGGGACAAGGCCAGCTGAAGGTCGAAATGCATTTCCTGGACGCCGTAACGATCGTGTGCGAGAAATGCGCGGGCAAGAGGTATATCCCCGAAGTGTTGGCGCTCCACTACCGGGGGAAAAGCATTTGCCAGGTGCTCGAGACGACGGTGGCCGAGGCCTACGAGTTTTTCGACAATCCGAGGATAAAGGGACGGCTGCGGAGTCTTCTCGACGTCGGTCTTGACTATCTCGAACTAGGGCAGCCGTTAAGCACGTTGTCCGGAGGCGAGTCGCAGAGGACCAAGCTGGCCGCCGAGCTTCAAAAGAAGGGCAATATTTACATCATGGACGAGCCGACGGTCGGTCTCCACCTGGCGGACATCGACAAGCTGCTCCAGATCATCGATCGGCTGGTTGATTCCGGGAACACTGTCGTCACTATTGAACACAACCTCGACGTTGTGCGACACGCCGACTGGGTTATTGACCTCGGCCCGGGGGGCGGCAAAGCAGGCGGAGAGGTCGTTGCCGTAGGGACACCCGAAAATATTGCCTGCACCCCCGGCTCGTTTACGGGCGAGTACCTGAAGGCGCTGTTGTAGAGGCCCTGGGAAAACGCCTACCCGTCGTGCTCCGTCACCCCGTGATGCCGGTGCATGTGCCCGTGTTGGTGAAGCCGGTTGTGCAGATCTCGATAAACACCCGTCAGGAGAAGGCGCATCCGCTTGTACGCCGCCGTCTCAGCCCGCGTGCCGAGGACATCCAGGTAAACGAGCGCCCCTTCGACCTGTTCGAGAATCGTCAGCGCGTCGGCGGCTGCGAAGAATTCGGATCCCTCGACCTCCATCATCACCGGGGACGAGTGGGCCGCGACGATTTCCGGTTTGTCCGGATAGTGCCCACGGACCAGCAAAGCAAGCCAGGAGCTTTTATCGATGCCGATTGTCCAGTGCCCTTCGTCTTCGCGCGGATCGACCCGGCGGCTCTCCCGAATGGTGCCATTGACGATCAGTTCTACACGGGACATCGGGACCGTCACACTGGCCACCCGCCACCCGACATCCACGGTGCCTCCTGACGAGGAAACGGCGATCCTCGATCCTGGCGGTCGCCCTTCGACCGAGAATTCCAAAAGCGGTCCGTAGGTCACGAACGTATCGCCTGAACGGACCGCGTTTTTCCAACTCTCGTAATCGAATTCCCGGTCCTTAGGCAACCGGGCGTATGTCCTCACCGTCCCTACCGCGGTCGAAGCCTGCATCTTGTCGGTTCCCGCCACGGCTGCGACAAAACGCCCGTTATTCAAATAACGGTACCAGTCGGAGAGCGAGTATGGACTGATACCTCCAAACAGGTTTTCCCACGAGGTCATCTCGACTCCATCGACCTCGCCGCTCAGAATGGCCGCAGCGTGCTCGGCCCGCGGTCTGGGGAAGTGCGGAATGACCACCAGTCCCCCCTGTTTGTGGCACTGGCGTGCCCACTCGGTTAAAAGTACATCCACCGGGTCTCCCAGTGCCGCCTCGTCCGGGCCGCCGGTCGTCATCGGTGAGATGATCCGGCCGCTGTAGCCGAGGAGGGAAATATGACCCAGGACGTGCTGCCGATTCTCGGTGCCCACCCGCACCAGGTATTCACCGTCGCCACCCGTCTCCCGCGCACCGAAGGTGGTCCGTCCATCGAAATCGCCGACGTTAGTCATCAGCTCGCCCCACTGGCTGGCCAGCAGATTCACGACATTCACACCCTCTCCGGCCCCTTCGAGATGCGCGCTGGGGGGCGACAGGAAATGAACGTGAGTGTCGGCGGACACCCAGCCGCGCCGCCGCCAGTCGAGGACTCGCTCCAGGGTTAGAACCAACTCGCTCGTCGACTCGTCGACCTCCACCACCCGGCGAAGCGGAGCGATTTCGAAACCTTTGCTGATTTCGAGGTAGACCTTGCCTTTTGGCAAATCTATAGTCGTCTCTCCGGGGATGTAGGTGCAGTAGTGAGAACCGGGGTTAACGTAATCGACGCTCCAGTCTTCGTACCAGAAGGCGTTCGGGATCCGATTCCGTTCAGCCGGTGACAGGTACTCGCCCGTCGGCCCGTGGACGTGCAGTCTCACCGCCACCGGCTTCCCCGACTCCTTCTCGATGACTCTCAGGCTGACGCGCTGAGTTGCGGGTTCAACCGGCGTTATCCGTTCTTCAGTGCCCTTCCTCAGCACCGCTGCAGGGATCTTCGTTCCGTTCGGCAGGTGGAAGCAGGCCTCGGGGTGAGCCGCATATTCAACGAGCAGTTGCCGGGTCGAGATCTCGGGCGCTTTGTTCACGTAGGTGCTCGACCAGTCCTTCTCGGGATAGATCATCCGCGGATGTGTCGAGATCACCTGGCCGAGGTCCAGCTGAACGTGCCTGCTAAGCCCGAAGTCACTGAGTTTCGCCTCGAACTTCTCGTTCTCAGGCAGCCGCATTATGGCCTTATGGCGTGTTCCCCAGCGAAACGGGACAGAGGAGACCCTGCCGGCCGTTACCGCCGAGAGGATGATAGGGCCAGCCTTTGGCTCGATCCGAAGGCCGGTAACCGGTTTTTGGGGCGCAGGATTGCACCACGCCCATAGCCAGTTGGTCCAGGGAAGAAGGTCGGGTTGCACGACCAGGGTCTGGGAACCGCCCCATCCAATTCCCTCGCGCGGCTGCTCTGATAAGGTCCGCGTCGGACAGGGTTTACGATGGGCAACGGCCTCAAAGCAAGGTATACCCCACGGCTGGCGGACCATGCCTACCTGGTACTGGCGGCGGATCGAAACCCGGGTTTCCGTCCCGTCTTCGTACTTGAGAAGGTACTCCGCCAGGATTTCTCCCAGACGATGATCCCCGCGGGGCGATGTGGGAAATCCGTCGGAGTTCCTCTCCGGTGAGACGATGTCGGCGGTGTGCATGAACACCAGCCAGGGCGCAGTGACCGGCGTCCAGGCTAGCTCTACCGGTTCGCTGTCCGCCAGCACCACCTTCCCGACACTGAACGGAACACCCCAACCGACACAGTCACCGGAGGGCGCGGATGCGAGATGCGCACGCAGTTCGGCCGACAAAGCGGCAGTCGCGAGCTCAGGCAGCCGGGTGTTGCCCGGCAAAACGATCGGGGCAAACAACGCCGAAGCAGGGCCGTCTTTCACGCCAGGTTTTTCCATGTCGTCCCCCTCTCGGTTTCCTCCCCCGGTGGTTTCCGCATAGTCGAACCGGGCTAATGCTATGGCTCCCGCAGTGCCAACGAAATGGCGACGCGATAAACCCGCCTTCCTTTGGCTCATGTCACCTCCTTTTTGAGACTTGACACAAGGGCCCGGCGGGAAAGACCTGAAAGACCAGAAAGACCAGAAGGACCTGAAGGGAGGTTGACGCTGTTGTCCTTCAGGTCCTTCTGGTCCTCCTGGTCTTTCCCTCCGGCCTTTGTGCGCCGCCCTATCGGTCGGCCGTCAGATTCCCGGGTACCATTTCCGGGCATTCGTCTGGTAGATCTTCTTCAAGACCTCAGCCGGTAAAGCCAAACCCTGGACTTTCTTCTCGGTTCCCTGGATCGTGACGGGTTGGTCGGTCGAGAAGTACTTCCACTCTTCCGTCCACCGAGAGTGCAGCCGATCGCACACAGCTTGTGGATTCTGCCCCTCCGCGATCTCGAGATCGGTAGCATAAAGAAGCCGGTCCTGGTACTTCATGAAAAACTGGCGAACCGCTTCCCGGTCATGCAACTGAAGGTCATCGATCCTGGCGGCGAGATCGACAGCGATATTGGGGAACCGGTCAAGCATCTGCCCGAGCTTTTCGAGGCTCCACTCAACGCTCGCGACGTGGCAACCGACGTAACGAAGCTTGGGATGCTTCTCCAGCATCCGCTCGACCGCCCCGATCTGCGCTTCGTAGGAGGGGAAATCCGGGTGCTGGTACATGTGGTACTCGGGATGAGAGCGGTAGTATCGACGGTTGCTTTCGGATGCCATCTGGTCGAATGGCAGCCAGCAGTCGCGCGGTTCTCCGAGATGCCCGGTGAGCGTCTTCCCGTGCTTTTCGATGAAGTTGATGACCGGGTCGAACCGCGGATTGTCGATCATCACGAAGCGCCCTTCTTTGTCTCGGAGCTCCATGCCGACGTTTTTCCAGATTTTCACTCCAATCGCGCCCGACCGAAATGACTCATCAAGCAGCCTCAGCGTTTCCTGCTCCCAACCGGCTTCGTTCCACCGGTCGACGGGGAAGGACGTCACGAACCGGAAACGGTTCGGGTGGATGGCCTTTTGTCGCTCGATGAACTTCAACTGCTGGGGGAGATCACCGTGATCGACGACGATAAGGACCGCTTTGAAATTGTCCGAGGCCGCCTGGTTCAAAAACTCCGGCCCGTTGTATCGGACATGGAGATGGGCGTCGATTTTCTCCAATGACTGGAATCCCGGGACCGGTTCAGCCCCCATGACGGCTGACAGGACCAGAACAAAGAACACCAGGATCGGAGCCCTGGCTTGTTTGCCTGCGAAAGACATGCTCGCTCCTTTTCTGAAGAGAACCATCTGCAGCCCCGATGGTAACACGCCATTTCTTCTCAGGGGCTCATGTCTTTGCTTGACTCTTGGATGTGACCGCTGTCACAATCGGTGATCAGGTTAGGTCGGGTCAGGTTCTTTCGCGCGGAGTCCCGTGCGACTCTCAGCCAGTACATCTTGTTTTCCAAGCGGCGGCATTTTCTGCTCTGTGACGTTCGGGGGGGGCAAATGGTGCAGAATGAACGTGGTGGCGCGTTAATCGCCGTCCTGCTCGTAACGATAATGCTCTCGTTACTGGCGCTTTCGCTTTCCCTGTCGAGCATGACCGATTTGCGGATCTCCAGCGAGTTTGAGAACCACGAGAAGGCACTGCTTATCGCTGACGCCGGGTTCAACGATGTCAGAAAAGATATTCACGGTGACCTGGACGTCCTCCTGGCGAATACGGTGACGGTTAAGGACTACATCCCTGGGGAGACGATGCGTCCCTACGATTACCGTAATCCGATCAGCCTCCGCGAGGCGCGCAATATCGACTTTGAACTTGCTCCTACGTCCGGCACGCGCAACGATACCGGCTGGCTGACCCCGGCAGAAGGAGCCGAGATCAGCGGCGGAAGATACTTCGCCAAGGTTTCCGACAACGACGATGGTG
>RPQK01000369.1 GCA_003819755.1 Acidobacteriota bacterium
CTCGCGCTCCTGCACGGGATTGAGGCGGAGGAGGCCGAGGAGGTCTTTGCCGTGGCGCCTCTCTTCAGGAAGTCAAAGCGGGGCCACTATGCGGCCTTTGGCAGGACCCTGTCCGGGCGCCTCCTTGTCGTTATTTTCGAAACGCGCGGAAGGGGATGTGTCCGCGTCATCACCGGTTGGGACATGAATACGGCAGAACGCCGTTATTACCAACGGCTCCGGGAGCGTTAATATGCCTAAGCAGAAGGACAATCAGAACGACGTTGCAGAGTACTACGAGCGTCGCGGCATCTTGGATGAGATAGAAGAAGGGGCCGTTGAATTCACACTAGATGAAGAATTGAAAGCGGAAATCCTGCAAGGGAAGCGAACGCGAAGGCTTCAGAACATCTCTATCAAGCTGGACCCAGCGCAGATCCAGGCGCTCCGGAAAATCGCCACCATGAAATCGATTCCGTACCAGACTCTGATTCGGCAATGGTTGGCGGAATGCATTCGTGAAGAGTTGTTTAGGAAAAAGGACGCGGCAGAGCACTAGCAGACTCAGAAGACACAACCGTTCACTCCACCACCATCAAGCGGCGCCCCTGGGATCGACCCGGCCCCCGGATTTCAGGGCCTGAGAAGTCAGACGGCTCTTCCACCTGCTAATTTGAAAAAAAAGAGTGCCGAGGGACGGAATCGAACCGCCGACACGCGGATTTTCAGTCCGCTGCTCTACCGACTGAGCTACCTCGGCACTGGAAAGACTGTATTCTAACGAGAAAGCGGGACTAGAGCAAGACCGAGCCGACCGGTTTCGGTTTCTTTATCCACGAATCGACTCGAATTAGGCGATGCCCACCATTAGCACTGCCCCATTCGTGTCAGTTCGTGTAATTCGTGGATAAAAAAAGCGGCGCGAAAGGCAAAAAAATACCTCTCCGCTCCGTTCGCAGATAATATAAGTAGCATGAACGAAAAGATTTACACGGCCAAGGCTCCGAAGCCGGTCGGGCCGTATTCTCAAGCTATTCGCGCCAACGGATTCGTCTTTGCTTCGGGGCAGATCCCGATCAACCCGCAGACTGGAGAAATCCTGCGGGGCTCGATCGAGGAGCAGACGCACCAGGTGCTCGAGAACCTCCGTGAGGTTCTGGAAGCAGCCGGATCTTCGCTCGCGAAAGTCGTTAGAGCGACTGTTTATCTGAGCGACCTACGGAACTTCGAAGCCATGAATGCCACTTACGCGACGTATTTCGGAGACACCCGTCCGGCGCGGTCTACGATCCAAGCGGCCGAGTTGCCAAAGGGAGTGGACGTCGAGATCGACGCCATTGCGGTGGAATGAAGAAATGGGTGGGAGAGGATTCCCACCCATTTTCTTCCGCCCACTTTCGCCAGCGGGCTCTAATTACTGAACGTTCACAGGGATCTGTCGAGGCTTCGCTTCGGCTTTCTTCGTCAGCGTAACGGTAAGGATCCCGTTCTTGAGCTGCGCGGCGATTCCTTCAGGATCAACGGACCTGGGGAGCAGGAAGCTGCGGTAGAAATTACCACGCCACCGCTCCACATGATGGTACTCGCGGCCTGTGGTCTCGTCAGCGGCCCGATTGCCGCTCAGGATCAGCTGGCCGCCGTTCACCTGGATGTTCACCTGGTCCTTCTCAAAACCCGGCAGTTCGCAAGTGAAGACCAACTCGTTCTCGGTCTCATAGACATCAACCGGTGGAACCCAGTTCCCGCCAGTGAATGCTCGGTCCGTATCGCCGAAGAAACGGGACAGGCTGTCACCGAAGACCCGGTTCATCATGCTCTGTACCTCCTGCAGGTCCCGCAGGGGACTGATTCTCATCAAACTCATAGTCCATCCTCCTTCTTCGTTTGGATTTTGTTTTGATGTTTAGTTATCGCGGGGGTTGGAACCCCGTTCGCTTCGTCGACTTTCTATCTAAGATCCACCTCGGATCGTGTCAAGTTCGCCTCACCGGACTTTTTCTGATCGGTGTCTTTGATCGGCCCGACGGCCTTTTAGGTAAGATGCCTCGGTTGCCGTGTCAAGTTAGCGGATGATAGGATTGTCAAGAAATGAGGCGAGTGTATTTCGATAATAACGCCACGACCCCGGTGGATCCGCTGGTTCTCGAGGCCATGAAGCCATTCTTCCTCGAAGACTTCGGCAACGCCTCGTCGATCCATGGCTTCGGCCAGAGAGCGCGGGCGGCCATGGAACAGGCGCGCCGTCAGGTCGCTGACCTGATCGGCGCCCAGTCTCAGGAGATAGTCTTCACCAGCGGCGGAACCGAATCGGACAACACCGCGCTACGCGGTCTTGCGCCTTATTTGCGTGATCGGGGAAACCACATCGTCACGAGCTCCATCGAGCACCCCGCCATTCTGCGAACCTGCGAACAACTGGAGAAGGAAGGCTTCGAAGTAACGTACGTGCCGGCCGGAAAGGACGGCGCGATCAGGCTGGATGTTCTCGAGGCCGCCATAAAAGACCGGACGATCCTCATCTCGATCATGTACGTCAATAACGAGACGGGGACTATTCAGCCTCTCGGCCGGATTTCGGAACTGGCCAGGAGCCGGAAGATACTCTTGCATACCGATGCCGTCCAGGCGGTAGGGAAAATTCCGGTCGACGTCAAAAAACTGAATGTCGACCTGCTTTCTCTCTCGGCCCATAAGCTTCACGGGCCGAAAGGCATTGGTGTCCTCTACGTTCGTCGAGGAGTCCGCTTTAATCCGTTGTTCCTCGGGGGGCCGCACGAACGGAACCGCCGTGCGGGTACCGAAAACGTCCCGGGTATCGTGGGGCTGGGGACGGCGTGCGAGCTGGCCAAGCAAGGGCTTGAGGATTTCGAAAAACGAGTGCGTGGCTTACGGGACCGGCTGGAGAACACGGTCCTGGAACAGATCCCGGATAGCTCGGTCAACGGCAGCCGTACGGAAAGGGCGCCCCACGTCACGAACTTGAGCTTCCGCGGGACGGAAGGGGAGGCACTTCTGATCTCCCTCGATTTTCAGGGAATCGCGGTTTCGACTGGATCAGCCTGTTCTTCCGGTTCTCTCGAGCCCTCGCATGTCTTGCGCGCGATCGGCGTTCCCTCCGATTTGATTCACGGCTCCATCCGTTTCAGTCTGAGTCGGATGAACACCACGGAAGACGTCGATTATCTGCTCGAGGTCCTCCCCAAAACCGTCGGCCGAATGCGAGAGATGTCTCCGCTCTACAAGGAACGCTAGAACGTGTACAGCCCGACCGTCCGCCGCCTCGTTGCAGAACTCCCGAATCAAGGACGCTTGCCGGATTCTGCTTCTGCTACCGTCGACAACCCGATCTGCGGCGATGTACTCGAGCTCTACGTGAAAACCGAAAACGGGGTGATCACGGAGAGCTGTTTTCAAGCCAGCGGATGTCCGGCCGTGATCGCGGCGGGCGCAGCCATCACGATCATGGTCAAAGGGAAACCGATAGCAGTGGCCCGACAGATCGAGGTCGGACACCTGATAGACTTTTTGGAACAGTTGCCCGCCCATAAGCGTCACGGGGCGGAAATGGCGGTGAGAGCGCTGAGAATGATTATTGATAATTGATGATTGACCGCCTGTTTCTCGTTGCCTCTGCTTTTCAATCAACAATCATCAATCAACAATCATCGATCATATTTCCGGGTACGTGGCCGGCAGGTTTTCGGGGATCTTGATCGCCTCCTTTTCCAGGCGCTTTCGGAGCTGGAGGGCGTTGACAACGGCTTGTCCCCGGAAGTGATTGTTGTAGACGGCATACGTCTCGTCGGCGCCTTCAGCGGCATTTGCAACAACCTCGGCCTGCTGGTCGACCTTCTCGCGCGAGTAGAGGTAGTTGTAGCGCGCGTCCCGGCCGGCGTCCTCGCGGAACCAATCCTGGTAGTTGCGCCCGTGATACCGGAAATAGGCCACCCGGCCTATGACGTACGCCCGCGGCCGAAGACTCTTGCCAATCAGCGGTTGGTCAATGTTGCAGACACCCGCCCCGAAGTGACGCAATAGGTTTCTCACCTCATCGTCATCCCAGGCGGCATGTCGAAACTCAATTACCGGGTTCAACTCGGAGAAGGTCTCCATTACGCGAACCAGATAGTCGCGCGAGTCAGGCTCGTTCTTAAAGGACCACGGGAACTGGATCAGAACCGCTCCCAGCTTGCCGCTTTCAAAAAGGGGCGTAACTCCGTCCTTCCACTCCTTTACGAGAGCCTTGTCCGTCACCGACTTCTCGTGGGTAAAGGCCTGGAGGACTTTCGCCGTGAACTTAAAATCACGGTTGTTGCTGACACGCCTCACCCAGCTTTCCGCGGTTTTCGGCGTGCACGGCCGGTAGAACGTGCTGTTGATTTCGATCGTGTTGAAGAAGTCGGCAAGGTAGGACAGCTGATCGGGTTTGGGGCGAACCGGGTAGACGATTCCCTCCCAGTCCTTGTAGCTCCACCCCGCCGGGCCGACTCGGATCATTGGAACTCCATTTCCACCTTGTTCC
Source organism: Acidobacteriota bacterium (assembly GCA_003819755.1). Taxonomy (GTDB): domain Bacteria; phylum Acidobacteriota; class UBA6911; order RPQK01; family RPQK01; genus RPQK01. Next base: position 4,502 of record RPQK01000369.1, read on the forward strand.
CCCGCCGGATTTCGAGCAGTTTAGCGGCCGGTTTCTTTGGCGCAGCAATTTCGTAGTATCCCGTGCTGCCCACGAGCGAGAAAACCTCATCAACGTTCGATTCAGTGTAAAAGCGCCGGTGGCCGGTTATCTCCTTGCCGTTGACCCGGAAGACTGTGGGACTCGCCGGGACACCTGCGAGTCGCTCCACGTCCTCTGGCGTTATGTTCGTGATCACGTTTCCGAACTTGTCGACGTGGAGCACGATTCCCTCAACTTTGTTGCCCGCCACCCGGTGGACCGGGGGAAGATTAAACCTCACATAGTCCGTAATCGGCGGACCAAAGTTGTCCATATCAGTCCCGCTTGCCAGGCGACCGGCAACCGGGGCAAAGACATCGCGCGCGTGAAAAGTCGGAGAGACGGGTTTCCTGAAGTAGTGTTGAGCCTCGATGGCAACAACCCGGATTCCCGGTTCTTTCGCGTAAACCAGCGACAGGACACCGTTATCGGGAGCCACGAAAAAAACTGATTCCGTCCCGGCTATGATGCCCCGCCGGCTCGAGCCGACTGTCGGGTCGACAACGACCAGATGCACCGTTCTCAATGGGTAGAAGGAGTAGCAGGACGCAATCACGAAGGCGCCTTCAAGAAGGTCGTGAGATCCCACGTCATGCGAGATGTCGACAATCGTGGCCTCGGGGCAATTTCCAATGAGAACACCCTTTACAGCACCCACGTAATGCTCCCGAGAACCGAAATCACTCGTGAAGGTGATAATCGGGTTGACTGGCATGAGGTTAGGGTAGCACGAGGGATTGACGATTTTCGATTAGAGTTCGGGGTTCGGGGTTCCGACGTTACCCGGCTTAAACCCCCGGAGCTCGAAATCCAGAACCCAGAACCCCGAACCTTTCACTACACGATTCTCTCGAACCGTTTCACCGCTTCTTCGATATTGGCCCGGCTGTTAAAGGCACTCAGGCGGAAATAGCCCTCTCCGCACGCTCCAAAACCGCTCCCTGGAGTTCCCACCAAGTGGGCTTCGTGCAGCAGCTTGTCGAAAAATTCCCAACTGCTCAAATTCCCGAGAGTCTTGAGCCACAAGTAAGGTGCGTTCACCCCGCCGTAAACCTGGATGCCGAGCTTCATCAGCGCTTCACGCATCAACCTGGCGTTCGCGAGGTAAAACTCAATGGTTTCTCGCAATTGCTGCTTCCCTTCCGGGGAGTAGATGGCAGCGGCCCCTCGTTGCACGGGATACGAGACACCATTGAATTTGGTGGAATGCCGTCGATTCCACATCGGATGAATCGCGACCTGGCGACCGTCCCGTGTGTTCCCCTTGAGACCTTTCGGAATTACGGTGAAGGCACAGCGCACACCGGTGAAGCCCGCCGTCTTGCTGAAACTGCGGAATTCGATCGCAACTTCCCTGGCTCCATCAATTTCATAGATCGAGTGCGGAATGGACGAGTCGGTGATGTACGCCTCATAGGCCGCATCGAACAAAATGATCGAACCGTTCTGCCCGGCGTATTCGACCCAGCGCTTCAGCATTTCCCTGGTGGCCACCACGCCGGTCGGGTTATTGGGGTAACACAGGTAAATCAGATCAACCCGCTGCCTGGGAAGTTCGGGAACGAAATCGTTGTCGGCGGTGACCGGAAGATAGACCAACCCGCTGTAGCGGCCACTGGCATCCACGGGGCCGGTGTGCCCGGCCATGACATTGGTATCCACGTACACGGGGTAGACAGGGTCCAGGACAGCAATGACGTTATTGTCTCCGAAGATATCCAGGATATTTCCCGCATCACACTTTGAACCGTCCGAGACGAAGATCTCATCCGCGCCGACTTCTGCTCCGCGAGCCTGAAAATCGTGCCTGGCTATGGCTTCGCGAAGAAAATCGTAGCCCTGCTCGGGCCCATAGCCACGGAACGACGAGCGGACGGCCAACTCATCAACGGCCGAATGCATCGCCTGAATCACGGCCGGGGCAAGGGGTTCGGTGACATCGCCGATGCCTAACCGAATAACCTTTGCGGAAGGGTTGTCTTCGCAGAACTTCTTGACCCGCCGGCCAATTTCAGGAAACAGGTAACCGGCGGGCAGTTTGAGATAGTTGTCGTTGATGTACGTCATGATTCCTGAACCTATTACCGTTCACTCCAGGCGGTTGCATAAAGTCAGCGGCGTTATTCTTATCCACGAACCAACACGAACGAACACGAACAGAAGCGCTTTTGCTCGTGTTCGTTCGTGTTGGTTCGGGGATAAGAAAAACGCCGCTGACTTATGCAACCGCCTGGAGTGAACAGAATTGTCCTAAACCGGCGGATTTGCACGTTGCGCTTGGCCAAACAACATCACGCGCTCCAAGAACTGATTATGTTCATCGAATCGCACGGGCGCAACACCTCCCGGCATCTTGACGTTTACCGTCTTCGCATCGACAAGCCCCAAGGCCCGGGCAGCACTTGCGACGGCCGTCGCGCTTGACCCGGAAGACAAGGTCGGTCCTTCGCCACGCTCGAAAACGCGCGACTCAACGCTGTTCGGGCGATCTGGACCAATGACGGAGGCCCATTGCAGATTGATTCCGTTCTTGCACGGACGCCCCGCGCCTCGGATGCCGTCGCTTTCGGTGCTATTGGCGATTGCGCTCAGACGGGACATCCACTTCTCGGACCCGAGTTTCTCCATGGAAGGCAACAGGTCCGGGCTTGTCAGGAACGTCACACAATGCGGATTCCCAACATTGACAAACTGGCTGCATGTCCACAAAGGCTCAATTTTCTCAAGATCGAAAACACGGGAAACGGTGCGCCCTTCAAACTCAGAGACTCCAACGAATTCAGGAGAGGCCGCGACTGCTGAAAGTCCAAATGCCGGGATGCCCATGTCGATCCAAAACCCTGTTTGACCATCGCGTACGCACGCTTCTATCCGAGCCTCGGTAAACGGGGACGAAGGCCTGCC
>RPQK01000370.1 GCA_003819755.1 Acidobacteriota bacterium
ATTTTGGAGTGCGGCGGCAACGAGAGGCCGACGCTTTATCAGGCCTCGAGGCGACGCCGCTTTCCCCTATGCAGGATCGAGCCAAACGGCATCAGCATTGAACCGGATCGATTGTGCACAGGGAAAAGCGGCGTCGCCTCGAGGTCTGATAAAGCGTCGGCCTCTCGTTGCCGCCGCACTCCAAAATGGCCTGCACCCCCAGGTTCGAAAAAGTTAAATGACATTGGGCGAGAGCGTTTGTTTACCCACCTGAAATGCAAAGGGAATGTTAACGCGAATGGTGGTGGCGTATTCCGCACGAGCCCCCGTGAGGTTCAACCCAACTACCGTCAGAAACAACACGATTATGCTCAATTTTCTTTTCATTCTCCCCTCCCGGGCAGCCAGGATCCAAACCGTATCACGGGGCGGCTACTGGCTTATTCCCCCTCGTGTTGAGGTTCCGCCCCCGTCTAACGGACCGGATGGTTCGGCCCCGGTTTCACCGGCAGCATTTCAGGAGTGCCTGAAAGCTCGCTACTGTTACGAACAGGGTTCGCACGTGTCGGTCGTACCGGCGATCGGGTACTTCGAGAAGGCGGTTGCCAGCAATCCGCGGTTTGCCCGTGCCTATGCGGGACTGGCCGATTGCTACAACTTCATGGCGCGGGCCGGGTTCGAAAACCCCGACGATTGCTACCGACGCTCGAAAGCGGCGGCGATGACGGCCCTTGACCTCGATGACGACGCCCCGGAACCGCATGCCTCGCTCGCCCTTGCACGCATGTGTCAGGGTCTGGAGTGGGGAACGGCAGAGGCCGGTTTCCGGAAAGCCATCAGCCTGAACCCGGACTACCCGTGCGGTCACAACTGGCTGGCCCTTTGCCTCCTGGCCAGGGGGAGAATTGCGGAAGCGATTCGAGAAGCCGAAACGGCGCGCTCGCTCGATCCTGTCTCAATCGTGTTTGCCGGAATGCTGGTGCGCTGTCTCTTTGCGGCCCGCGCTTTTCAGGAGGCAGAAAATGTTTGCCTGGATATGTTAGAGCTGCGTCCGACCTACCCGGCTCTGGAGTGGTTGCTGGACGAGTGTTATTGGCACCAGGGGAGAGCCGAGCAGGCTCGACAGCGGCTCGAGTACATGCGGGAGATCGCAGGTTTGAACCCGACCAAAGCGGCGGTCTCGCTCGCCGTTTTTTCCGGGCAACCGGACAAAGCGATCGAGATGCTTGTGCGATTGGGAGGAGCAGTCGAGCGCGCGGCATCAATCTGGTGGGCCAGGGTCTGCGCCTGGGTGGGAGATCCGCCCGGCGCCTTCCGCTGGCTCGATTGCGCTTTTCAGCATAAAGATACCGGCGTACTCCTGGTGGACGTAGATCCCAGTTTCACCCACCTTCGCTCAGAGCCCCGATTCGAGACTCTCCTCAGAAATCTCCGGCTCCGCCCTGCGTCACCCCTGACGCCTGCCCGGTCCCACACAGCTTAAAGTCACCTGCCGCGAAGCCAGACAGCGGATGTGCATCTCAGCAGGTGGCGGAATTCAGGCTTGATACTCTTGTTCGCCCTGTAGTCCACGGATCTCGTCGAGCAGTGCGCTGACTCCGGCACGCTGGTCGCAAATTTCGACTTCCAGTGTGAAAACCGCGGTTTCACCGGGCTGTATCACCCTGAGACGGCCCTGTTCCCGCTCTACACTCCTGAAGTTCGGAAAGCTCGTGCCGGGTTCGAGGCCCGTGACGTAACCGTCCCGCTCGGAAGCTGTGTTCTTCCAGAGCGTGAAGAATGGCAGCTCGGACAGGCGGAAGCGCAGTCCGACGGCCTTTTCCTGCCGGGCATCATGGAGGACGGCCAGACTCTTCTTTTCCGCCGCCGTCCCGAGCAGTTCGATAAAGAAGACTTCTTCCTGGCGGCCCGCTTCGGGTTTGCCGTAACTCTGGAAGTCTCTCACGATTTGCTCGGGGTAGGCGTCCCGCGGCCTGACTCGGGCAATCGGAGCCCGGAAGCCCGCGCCCTCGCCGAGGAGGGGAGGGCCGAAGTTGCAATGGTACAGCAGCTGCATTTCGCTCGGTTGGCCGCCGGTGTTCGTCACCTGGTCCTCGATGAGGAGTCTGTTGGAGCCGGGCCACGTCGTGACCGTGGACCGGAGGACGAGCCGGGGACAAAACAGCATGCTTTCGTCTACCTGCCCGGTGACCGAGATTCGATACGGCGCCTGCGTCTCGGCGGTGATCGCCAGGAAGGAGGCGGGTAGGTTGGCAATCCGGCCGTGCAGGGTCAGGGGGGCGCTCCTGGGCTGGCCGTCGGGACCGGTCCACCGATCGACCCCGGGCGGCCCCATAGATTGCAGCCCGCATCGCACAATCCACTCGTCGAAACCCTGCAGCCAGCCGAGCCCCTCGCGGTCAGCGAGGTTCACGTAGCGCGGGTGGACCGGGCCTCGAACCGGGGCGTCCCAGCCGAGAGGCAAGCCGCGATAGCTGCCTTTCCAAATTCCCATCCCGCGGGTCGGCAGGACGGTTAACCGGAGATCCCCGTTGTCCACTTCTACGACGTCGACGCCGTCTTGAAGGCCGCCCCGCAAGGTTCGCTTCGTGACAGCCCATCGGATCCCATCCGGCAGTCCCAGGTCACGGCTGCTTAAATTGAGGCTCTCGACCCACTTCGAATCAGAGACGTCAGTCAGGATCCAGGTTTTGTGCGTCATGTCGCGGTCAGCCCATCCTTCGCCCGGACTCTAGCACGGGCCAAAACGACCGGCAAGCTGCTAAGACCGCGCCCTCCTTCGAAACCCCTGCGTCGCAAATTCGCCTAATGGGCGTGGAGCCTGAGGGCCGGTCCTTCCGAACTCACCGGCAAACTGACGTCGTCGGGACTGCACCTGCTATCTGGCGAGTACATTCAGGAGGGCTGGTTCCCCGGTCTCGAAGAGCATTATTTCATTATTCCAGCAGCCGACGGCCAGCATAGAGGCATCCGCAGAGAAAGCCAGAGAGCCAACTCGAAGGTCGAGTTGCACCTTCAGCAATTCCCGCTTTTCAACCGTATCCCAGAGGGTCACGATGTTTCTGGCATCGGCTGCGGCCAGGAACCTACCGTTAGTCGAAAGGCATATATCCGATATTCTGCCGCCTCCTGACCGCAACGTGCTGCGCGTTCGCATCGACGCTACGGCCCAGGACTTGACCGCCCCCAGCTCGTCTCCGGTGTAGAAGCTGTCGCCCTGCCTGCTGACCGCGAGCGCATCAATGCCTGCCGCCTGGATCTTCCGCTCGGAAAGGATCCGCCCGTTCCAATCCCAAAAACGCACCGAGCCGTCTGGATGCCCTGTCGCGAAAACGGGTACGCTCGGCCGGTGAGGCGTGTCCGATGCCGAATCGAAACCCGCTCCCCGCAAGTGATCACTCCAACAACTGGTGTAACAAACCTTCTCACCGGCATCGCAAAGGTGAACCCTCGAGAAGTCGGCCATGTCGAACAGCTCCGTTCGACCACCGGCAAATCCGATGAGCAGTGCTTGAGGAGACAGAAAGACGAGGTCGGTTGCCGTCTCGGGAGTTTTGAGGGTCGCTCGAACTTCTCCGCTCTGCAAAAGACGGACCTCTACCTCGGAGGTCGAACTGTCTTTGGACGCGGCGAGCAACCGGGCATCGGGCGAAAAAGCGGCGCTATTGAAAGTGCCGGAACAGTCGTCACCCCGGCGGGTCTCCTCACAGTTACCGAGATCCCACGACTGGAGGCCCGCATCACGCCTGACACTGACAAGCGTTCTCCGATCAGGCTGGAACGCCAGGGCTATCGGCCAGTTGGTGTGGAGGATCGTCGGCTGGAAGGTGGGAGACGTGCGAAGACCGTGGGCCTTTTTGAGTGTCCTGGTGATTCTGCCGGTGCTCGAATCCCAGATACGGATAGAGTTGTCTGCGCTGCAAGTGATGAATTCAGGTCTTCCGGGAACAAAAGCGACGGCGTCCAGGCTGAAGTCACAAGCTTGTGTCAGGAGCGAGTGACCGGATTCCGGGTCGATGATCCGCCACTCTGCGCCGACCGTGACCGGCCAGCTCTGCCTCGGAAGGTGCTTCCAGTCGATAATCTCCGCCAAGGCGGCCAACCGGCGTCCGTCAGGCGAGAAGGCCACAGCCGTGACAGGCCCTTTGAAATCGCGCTTATTCCACAAGGGCTTCCCGGTCTCAGCATCCACCACTGTTAAGTTGCCACCCCTCCACCTGTAATCGGTGGCACGGAACCCAACGCCATCGAATGAGGAGGCGATGCGGCCCGGGACCGCATCGAGCGGGCCCCCGATAGCCAATCGGCCGCCCTTCGTGGAGAAGGCGACTTCATTGATGCGCGTCGGATGTTTGGTCAGCGACCGACTCAGAACCCGCCCCGCCATGTTCCACAGCCGGGTGACCGAGCCCAAATCGTTAACCCTGACGGCGCCAGCCAGCACCTGATCGTCCGCCGATACGGTCAGAGAAGCAATCGCCCCGTCTTTCTCCTCCAATGCGACGCTACGTCTGCCACTGGCGACATCCCAGATTGCTATCTCGCCGTGCGACCTGCCACTCGAGCGGGTCCAAACGCCCGCACTGACGATGGATCGCCCGTCGGCCGAAAAGCAGACGGAGCGGACGGGTCCGTGATGGCCAAGGAAGGTTCGCACGACCCTCCCGGAGCCGGCATCCCATACTTTTACCAGCCCATATTCCGGTCGGAGCCCGGCGTGAGCGCTCGCCACAAGCCGGGAGTCCGGGGAGAAGGCCAACGCCAGCACTGGTTCACAGTCCCGGCCCCAGCCGCCTTGACCGCCGCCCACCTTGCAAACGTAAATACCGCCGCGCTGCACGTAATGCGCAATGCTCCCCAGCGCCATAAGCCGTCCGTCTGGAGATACGACAATACATGTGAAGGTGTCGGGGGTTGTCTCCTTCCGGGGCTCCGAGCCGAGGCCAAGAGCCGAGCTTATGGCGAGAAACAGTATCGACAAAATGAGGATCGCCGGCGCGGAAGGAATTAGAAAACGGCGTGATGAGCTAGATAGGGCTGACGGCACGAACGCCTCCGCTGGGCTGACAAACCTCAGAACGGTGTGTACTGCCAGGCTGATTTCCCAATCTGCTTAGACAAGCGCCGACGCGAAAAAGATCAATTTCGGTTGCCTATGGTGAAACCCTCGAAATCACTCGTGGCGCCAGGCTCGAATCGGATCGATCCGCGACGCTCGGTTCGCAGGCAGCAACCCGGAGATGGTGGCGATAGCCTCCGTTAGGAAAGATCTCCGGCAGGCATTCCTTGATCAGAGAAAGGAACGGCGCTGACGGCAAGACGGGCTTCTTTTTCATGCGGGGAAATTCATGGGGTTCACTCCAGACCCGTTCAAAATACGCTCCACCACCGCCACTTTAAACTCTTTCGTGAATTTTCGAGACAACTTAGGTCCTCCTTTCCCAACTCTCGGAAAGTGTCCCTAATTTCATTGTCTCAATTTCGGGGTTCACTCCAGACTGTCCCCAAATTCCCCAGGCGATTAGACGCGCCGGCTGGCCACGATTGGCTTTTATGTTCCCGCACACAGCGTGACGAAATTGAGGCGCTTAAAGCAGATCCGAAAGCTTCGCCTTGGCTCGACGCTCCGGCCCTCGCAAAATCAGGACGCAGTCCGGCTCGGAGGCGAACCAGACGAAGCTATCCCAGGCAAGCTCGGACGAGAGCCGGCGATAGACGGAGGCCGCTCGGTCTTCAAAGACCGAAACGAAGGCGACACGGTCGGTTTCAAAGCCTCCCTCACGGGCGATCGCCAGGAGTGCTTCCCGGCGGGCAGCCGTGATGGCGCCGTCGGTGACGACCACTTCCAGAAAGACGAGCAGCGGCCGAGTGGGTCCGAGATCGGCCAGGATGATGTCGGGAAGGTTCCGGTCAGGCTCGATTCGCAGTCCGATACGGCGCGCCAGTTCATTGTCCTGGGCCACGACCTTGCGGCTGGATTCGCTCAGGAACACGATTGCCGGGTGCTCCAAAAAAGCCGGGGCAAACCCCTCGATCGCGGCTTTACTCAGCGCCGAGCTCGGTCCAGGCGCCATCCTGCGTCTTTCTCCATTAGGGAAGTCGACGAAGACATCTGTTTTCCCAGCGGCGGCCGCTCGCCCCTTGATCAGAGCGATCCGCGCCCTGCTCCCCGGCGCGAGATGGGCCTGCCAGGCCGCAATCTTCGACTCGAGCTGGTCTGGTGTCAGCTTCGGATCAAATAAGGCCGCGAACTCCTTTTCGAGCGCATAGCGCCCCTTCGAAGAGGTCGTCGACAGTCCCTCTCGCTCGATGACCGCGCCGGTCATGACCAACCCGGCTCGAAGCGTCTCATCCCGTATGGGTTCACGAGTATTAGGCGCGTACCAGCGCCCCTTCAGGTCTTTCATTTTGCCCGGAGCCACAGAATCCCGGATCCATTTCAAACGCTCGGCGTCCCTCGTTTTGGCCGCCTGAGCATCGGTCATCTTTGTCACCTGGTCGGGCCGGATCCACCGGTCCTCTCCTTCTATCGCGCCAGTGTAGAACATGACAAAAATCGTCTTGGCCGCAATCTCCCGGACCAGGTAGGGCCGGGCATCCACTCCTTTGGGGAAGATCTCGGGCAAGCGTCCCTTGATTAATGAAAGCGATGGGACTGGCGGCAAGGCGGGCTTTTCTTTCATGCGGACCTGATGCCGTAAATGGATCGGATGCGCTCTTCCAACTCGTCATGCGAGCCGCCCGCCCGCACCAGCCGAGCCAAATCGAGCGCCGATTCGATGTCGGGAAGCGGCAAGGCGTTTAACTCGTACGCCGATACGGCCACGCTCCCGTTGATACAACGGAAGAGCCCGTCCAGGGTGTCGGAATTGAACAAGGCCCAGAGCGCTTCCAGCGGAACGCGCGCCCGACCGCCTGCCCGGACCACGTTCAAGTGATTCTCCACCACCACGCCGTCCGGGTGCTCGCGTAAAAACTCGTCGGGGAGGATGGCTGCGATCAGCCGGCGGTTCTGCTCCTTGGCCGTGGTTCGCTGCACGAGCAGGCAGGCCTCGCGGATCACCAGATGCCCCTGCCGGGGCCGCAGGTGAAAGTAAGGTTCGTGGTTACGCCCGGCGGCCGAGAAGCCGAACCCCCCCCGAGCGGAGACCGCCTCGGCCCAAATCAGGGGCAGATGGTTCTCGCCCGGGCGGGAGGTCAACTGGTCCTTGTGACGGTTCCATACTAGCGGTCCTGTGCTCACCGTAAATCCATAATCGGACAGGCGGGCCTTGAGGCCAGCGCCGTTTTGCAGGAGGCCGTGCTGGCGCCGGCTGCGGGGAAAGACCCACGGGTCTTCACGGCGGCGAGGCAAGTCGAATTCGCCGAGCTCCGCCACTTCCACCGACCCGGTGGGGCTAGGCGTCACTGCCGACACCCGGGTCTTAGCCTTACCTGGCCGGCGCTCAAAAACCGCCAGGACCGTTTCCTG
>RPQK01000371.1 GCA_003819755.1 Acidobacteriota bacterium
AGTCCGGCCACGATAAAAGCCCGTCGACACGCTTGATTTTTCACACCTTCTCAGCGTTCACCGTTCAGCGTTTCTGGGTTCAAGACTTGCTTTTAACGGTGAACCGTGAACGCTGAACGCTGAACGCCCCGCATTCAGACCCGGGCCTCATCCGGCAGAGAAACCTCTTCTACCCGCGGAATTGGCTGGCAACAGAACTCGGACATGGTCGCCGTGATGGCGGTCATGTGGACGATATCGCTCACGGAAGCGGAATGCTCCACGACGTTGACGGGCCGATCCATCCCCAGGTGGATGGGACCGATGACGTCAGCCGATCCGGCGTTCAGGAGGAGCTTATACCCTATGTTCCCGGAGTTCAGTTCCGGGAAGATCAGGACATTGGCATCACCGCGAATCCGGGACTGAGGGAAGTTCCACAACGCCTGTTTCTCGTTCAGCGCGGTTCCCACCTGCATCTCACCGTCGACGACAAGCTCTGGCCGGAGCTTGTTCACGAGTTCGACTGCCCTCTTAACCTTGGCAGTTTGCGGGTTCTGAACAGCACCGAAATTAGAAAAAGAGAGCATCGCAATCTTCGGCGTGATCCCGAAATACTGAGCCACGTCGGCACTCAGAATGGCGATGTCCGCCATTTCTTCGGCGGTTGGGTCGAAGTTCACTGACGTGTCGGCACAGAAGAGAAGCTTGTCTTTCAGGACGACGATCATCAGGCCGAACAGGCGGTGGACGTCCTTGCGCTTGCCGATGAGCTCCAGCGAGCGGCGCAACCTGTCCGGGTACGTCCCTTCAGCTCCCCAAAGCAAGCCATCGGCGGCGCCGTTGCGGAGCATCATCAGCCCGAAACTGCCGGGATCCCGCGCCATTTCTTCGGCCAGAGTGCGTGTTATCCCCTTCCGCTGGCGCAACGCAAAAAGCTGGCTCGCGTACTCTCTTACCAAGTCGGGGTTCTCGGCTGGGTCGACAATCTGAAGGCGCCGCTGGTCGATGGCGTGAGACTGCAACAAGCGCTCGACGTTTGCCCGTCGACCAATCAGAATCGGCTCCGCCATCTTCCGGTTGATGACCGCCTCGACGGCCCGCACCACCTTGTCGTTTTCGCCTTCCGGGTAGATGATTCGTTTGCGAAGGCGTCCGGCCCTGGAGATGACTGTGCCCATCACTTCGTACTTACGGCCGAGGTGTTTTTCGAGCGACTCCCGGTAGATTTCAATGTCGAAGTCGGTAACCCGGGCTACCCCGCTATCGACGGCGGCCTGGGCAACCGCCGCCGCTTCCCAGAGGAGCACACGCGGATCGAACGGCTTGGGGATCACATACTCCGGCCCGAAGTGAAACTCCTGATCGTCGTATGCACGGGAGACGATGTCGGGAACCTCTTCGTGGGCCAGGGCAGCCAGGGCGCGGGACGCGGCCAGCTTCATCTCGCTGTTGATTTGCCGGGCTCCCACGTCCAAGGCGCCTCGGAAGATGTAGGGGAAACCGAGGACGTTGTTCACCTGGTTGGGATAGTCGGAACGGCCCGTGCCCATGATCAGGTCGTTGCGCGCCTCGCGGGCGACTTCGAATGTTATTTCGGGGTCGGGGTTAGCCATCGCGAAGACAATGGGCTTCGCCGCCATGCTCCTTAGCATCCCGGGGGTGACCAGGTCTTTTTGAGAAACCCCTATGAAGACGTCCGCCCCTGCCAGCGCCTGTTCCAGTGTCCTCAGCTTGGTGTCAGCCGCGAAACGTTCCTTGTAAGGATTCATCCCCGCCGTGCGATCTTTGTAGATCACTCCCTTGGTATCCACCATCCGGATATTCGAACGGGGAACGCCGACGAGGAGAAGCATTTCCGCACAGGCTATGCCTGCAGCGCCTGCGCCGCAGATCACGATCTGAACGTTGTCCACCTTCTTCCCGGCAATTTCGATTCCGTTCAGAAAGGCGGCGGTGCTGATAATCGCGGTGCCATGCTGATCATCGTGGAAGACCGGGATGTTCATTGTTCGCTTCAGCTCTTCCTCGATGACGAAACAATCGGGTGCCTTGATGTCTTCGAGGTTGATGCCGCCAAACGTCGGCTCGAGCAGCTGGACCGCCTTAATGAAGGCTTGGGTGTCTTCCGTCGCAACTTCGAGATCGAACACATCGATGTCCGCAAAGCGCTTGAAGAGGACTCCTTTTCCTTCCATCACAGGCTTACCGGCGATTGCCCCGATATTGCCGAGTCCCAGCACTGCGGTCCCGTTGCTTATGACAGCAACGAGGTTTCCTTTGCCGGTATACGCATAGGCCAGTTCGGGATCGCGTTCAATTTCGAGACAAGGTATGGCGACGCCGGGTGTGTAGGCCAGGGACAGGTCAAGCTGAGTCAGACACGGTTTACTTGGGTTGACTTCCAGCTTGCCTGGTCGGCGACCTGCGTGGTAATTGAGAGCATCCTCTTTCTTGATATTCATGATGGCTCCTCTCGGATTGTGCCTGAATTCTATATGAAAACGGGGAGAGAAGGGGGAGGAAACGGCTGACCGCTGACGGCTGACCGCTGACAGCTAACGGACCTTAAGCCGGTCAACGGTCAGCGGTCAGCGGTCAGCCGTCAGTTCTCTTGACTTTCTCGGTATACAGATAGCGTTTGATCTTGCGCGTGGTGGTCTTGTCGAACTCCTCCCAGCGGATGGTGAACTTGCGGACCCGCTTGTAGGGCGAAAGGGCGGTGCATTGCTCGCGAATTTCCCGCTTAAGGATCTCCTCCACCAACTGGTCGGTCAGTTCGACTCCGGCTTCTTTGCAGTATCGGTCAAATTCTTCCCGGTTAGGGACGATGGTCGCGTGGACTTCCTCGACCTTTCCGGCCGGCGTTTCCGGTCCCTCCCAGGCGAGGCTTTCCAGCACAAAGCGACTGTGATTGAGGCAGGCCTCTACTTCTTCCGCATAAACGTTCTTGCCGTTCGTCAAGACGATGACGGCCTTTTTCCTCCCATGGATGTGCACGAATCCATCGTCATCCAAATACCCCAGGTCCCCGGTATGAAACCAGCCGTCATTCAGGACGTCGGCCGTCGCCTCTGGCCTTTGAAAGTAGCCCGACATGATGTTGGGTCCCCGGGCACAGATTTCCTGGTCCTCGGCGATCCGAATTTCAACCGAGGCAAGGGGAAAGCCGGCCGCCTCATCCTTGAAATAGTCGGGACGGTTGACGGCCAGGATCGGGGAGCATTCCGTTAATCCGTAGCCCTGGATGAAGGTAATCCCCAAGGCTCGGAAAAGCTTGGCCACTTCCGGGTCGCTGGCCGCGCCCCCACTGATGAGCAGTCGCAAGCGACCGCCAAACTTCTTGTGGAGTGCCGAAAAAATTAGCCTTCGGGCCGAATTGCCGAAAATCAGGCTTCCGAAAGACGCGGCTGTCTTTGCAGCATTGAACTTGCCGGTTCCTTTCTCGCGGATCCCCTCCATGATCTTGCGGTGAATGGCCTGGAACAGGAGAGGTACGCCGAGCATCGCGGTCGCCCGGACCGCGTTCATCTGGTTCGCTATCTGCCGGAGATTCTCGCAGTAGGAAATGGCGCACCCACGATACAACGGCGTCAGCAGGCCGCACGTACTCTCGTACGTGTGATTAAGCGGAAGGACCGAGAGGATGACATCCTTCTCGTCAATGTAGACCGCCCGGCACATGTCCATCATGTTGGACACGAGATTGTGCTGAGACAGAACGACGCCCTTGGCGGTGCCCATCGTCCCTGAGGTATAGACGATAGAGACCGGCAAATGAGGATCGACCCGCACTTGTGAAAAAGCTGACTTCCCGCGCTTGAGAAGACGGCTGCCCCGGTCGATCAATTCGCTGGCGGGTATAACCGCCGAAGTCTTTTCTTCAGGGACTTTTGCCTGATCGAAGCAGACGATGTACTGCAAACACGGAAGGTGACTGCGCAAATCCAAAGCCACGTCCAGGTAGCGTGCAGAAGTGAACAGCGTGTCGGCGTCAGTCTCTTCGAGGATGAAGCGGAGGTCACGAGGCTTCAGATCCTTGTCGAGGGGAACGTTGATTCCGTTTCCGCAGGCGACCGCCAGGAAACTCAGGCCCCATTCCCACCGGGACTCCGAGAGAATCGCGGCTTTGCGGCCGGGACCGAAGCCGACATCACACAGGCCCGCACCCAAGGCGAAGACCTGGTCCTTGAAATCCCGATAGTTGATTGTCTGTTGCTTTCCTTCGGTATTGAAAACAAAAGCTTTGTGGCGTGCGAAACTGGACGAGCTTTTTTCAAGCATGTCCCTCAGGTCGGTGATCTCCGCGATCTCGTACCAGGCGTAATTGCGATTCTTGGCCATCGTGACAATAGTAGCCGAAGAGAGGAAGGTTTGAGGAGTTTTAGTGCGGGCCGCGCTATCATACGGTTGCCATGATTCTGCCGGTGCTCGCCTGGATTGGCCTGTTTTCCATGCTGGCACAGGTCCTGCTGATGCGGGAACTGCTCGTGACTTTCGAGGGGAACGAGCTGTCTCTCGGCATTGTCCTCGCCGCCTGGCTGATCGGTACGGGATCCGGTAGCGGTTTATCGACTTTGTTGCTCAGCCGCAGGAAGCCCGAGGGACGTCGATTGCTGGCCGGGTCGCTGGTCGTTGCGGGCTTGGCTTTCCCATTGACACTGGCGGCCGCCCGGATGATACGTCCGCTCCTTCAGGAAACGCGAGGAGAGCTCGCGGGACCTGATTCGCTCCTGTATGCCTTTCTGGTGTTGCTCCCTCTCTGTTTTTCGCTGGGAACCTTGTTCCCGGCCGGCACCTTGGCGCTCAGTGAGGCTCGGTTCGATGCCACGCGGGCGGCTGGGCGTGTGTACCTTTTGGAAGCACTCGGGGCCGGGGCGGGCGGCATTCTGGCCGCTGTCCTTCCGAACGCCACTCCGCCACTGCCCATCGGCATCCTGGCGGGTCTCGTCAACCTGATGGCCGCCGGGTCTCTGCTGGCGCGGCGGCGCTGGCTGCCGGCGCTGGTCTGCGTAGGCGTTGCGCCCTTTCTTGTCGTTTCCGTCGGCAGTTGGGCGGAGCGCGCCACACTCGGGTCGGCTTGGAAGGGGTATGACTTGGTGGACAGCTCGTCCTCGCCTTACGGGAAGCTCGCGGTAGTGGAGTCCGAAGGGGAACGGGTTGTCTTCCACAACGGAGTGGTTCTGTTTGGCGCTTCCGATGAGCAGGCGATCGAGGAGAGTATTCACTACCCGCTACTCGAGCACCCGGCTCCTCGCCAGGTCCTGCTCATAGGCGGAGGCTCGCCCTCGGCCCTCGCTACGGCGCTAAAGCATTCGCCGGTAGAGCATCTTGACTATGTGGAAGCCGACCCGGCGCTGCTGGACCTCTTCAAACGGCATTTCAGGGCCGAGTGGGAGAAGCTCGCCTCCGACTCCCGGCTGCAAATTCACCAATCCGATGCCCGGCGTTTCATCCGAGGCGCCGGGCGCCGGTGGGACGTGATTATTGTCGGTCTCCCGCCGCCTCGGACGATTCTGATGAACCGGTACTACACTTATGAGTTTCTGACTGAGGTGCGAGCGGCGCTGTCTCCGAGTGGAATCGTCGCGCTGCAGCTTCCGGGGTCCGCGAACTACATCAGCGATGAGCTTGGCCGGTTCCTCGCCTGTATCAGGAAGACGGTGTCCCTGGCCTTCCCGCACATTGTCGCTCTGCCGGGCCCGACCGTCCAGTTCTTCGGGTCGGCCGGCGGACCGGGCAGCGTAACGAGAGACCCGGTTGTTCTGATGGATCGGGTAAGGGCTCGTCGTTTGGAGTCACTCTACGTAAGGGATTTTCTGATCCCCTTCCGCCTGTCGGCCGACCGGGTGTCGGATCTGGACAAGCAGACACAGGTGTCGAATGACACGCCCGTCAATCGAGACTTCGCGCCGGTTGCCTATTACCTTGACTTCATTGTCTGGGGTTCGATCTTCGGTGAGGGTTACCGGCGCCTCTTCGGCTCGTTCGCGCGCGTTCCGTACTGGATTGTATGTCTGCTGGCTGGTATTTTTGCCACGGTTCCGGTTCTGTTCGCCATGGTCTTTCGGGACCGGCGCAAGCGAAACCGCCTGGCTCGGTCCATCAGCGTCCAGGTCTCAGTGGGAGCGATGGGTTTAACGATGCTCGGGCTGCAGGTGATCCTCCTGCTCGGGTTTCAGGCTTCGTACGGCTTCCTGTACCAGCAGCTGGCGCTGCTCATCGGTGCGTTCATGTTCGGCATGTCTTTCGGCGCCCGCCTGGGGCTTCGCGTTCAAAGAGCAAGCCTCGTCGTACCCCGGCTGCAGATTCTGGTCTGCGTCTGGCTTGCGGTTGTCTATCTGAGTTTTAGCCTGGCGGCGAAGAGCGAATCGGTAGTGTTGCCGTACCTCCTTTTCACAGTCTTGTCTCTCCTTACCGGCATGGTGGGCGGCTGGCATTTCTGTGCGGCCCTTGACACCTGGGCCAGGGGCCGGGACGGGGCCTCCGGCTTGGGCTGGGTATATGCGATCGACCTGGTTGGTTCCGCAGTAGGGGCCGTGGCGGTGGCGGCTTACCTGCTTCCGGTCTTTGGATATGCGGGCACGGCCGGGGTGCTGGTCGTGGTGAATCTGGTGGCAGCCGCGGTTTTCTGCGGGGTGCTGGGGACATTAGGGACAGAAGGGACAGAAGGGACATAAGGGACCTGGGCACCACTGATGTCGCTTCTGTCCCTTATGTCCCTTCTGTCCCTTCTGTCCCTAATGTCCCTTCTGTCCTTTGCCTTTCCCGAAGACAAACGCGGTAAAGCAGAATACGTCGGCTTCAGGATCCTTCCAGGCGTCGGGAGCCAAACGGGCCTTCTCGCAGATCTGCTGCAGAAAAGTCAGGCGGTCCCACTTGTTCTCGGTGGCCACCTGAGGCAGCAGCAGGCCTTCCCGGCTTCCCTTCCGGATCACCAGGCCGTGCTTGCCCACTTCGATCTCATTGATGTCTTTCACCCGGCGGAGCGGTGAGAGAACCGAGATTTCGTACTCCAAGCCATCGAGCTCGGAAGCGGCCACGGGGAGAAAGCGTTCGTCGGACGTAGCCGCATAGGCAGCCACATCCCTAACGGTCTCATGGAGGGGTTTTAACGGGGCAACATATCCGATGCACCCGCGGAGGCGCCCCTGCGAGGTGAGCGTGACGAATGCCCCCCGTTCCTGGACGAGTGAAGGCAGCCCTGCATCCGATGAAGAGTAGAGGGTATGCTGCTTGACCGCTGTTTCGACGCTTTTCCCCGCAATTTCCAGTAGCCGGTCCTGCTCGGCCTTCCCGAGCGCGTATTCCTGGCCGGGCACGGACGGGCTCTTGGTGAACGCCACGGCCGCGTACCCAACGACTCTCGTTCGGTCGCCCGCCACGGAATCGCCGGAATTAGCCTGCTTGATAACTCGCGCCTGGCCGCCCCCGAGGCGTTCGGCAGCCATCATTGTGGCGACGATTG
>RPQK01000372.1 GCA_003819755.1 Acidobacteriota bacterium
CCAGGGGCCGCCCCCACGGTCAAGGTCACCCGGCAAAAGCGCCAGGTGAAGATTTCCGTGCCGCAAACCGACCTGAACGTCAGCCTGGACGGCTGGTCTGTTACCCCGCCGATGGGACTCTCGTCATGGGCGGCCGTCAAGCTTCAGTCTCACGGCATCGAAGTGACGAGCTTCATGGCGGGCCGGCCGGACAAATCGCGGTCATGCATCGCCTGCTTGTCGAGCAGAAGCGATGGATCAGCGAGGAACGTTTCCTGCATGCCCTGAGGAGGATGTCAGCTTCAGAAACGCCCGTAACAGGCGCTCGCCGGATCGCAGGGTTTCTCGCCCTACCAGGCCAGCCGGGTAGGCTGGCCTGGTCTGTCCCGCACATTAGCGTGGCTGCCCCGCAAGTGCTCTTCCCCGGGGGCGTCTGCATCGGGAATCTGGCCACCACTCCACAAGTGTTTTCCGGCTGGTTCGGCAAACGAACGAAGGGACGAACCGGAGCGACAGATAATGCCGTTAAGGGCTGTCCGCAGCCGGCGGCTGGCTTTCAAAAGGAGTGCACGATCCATTGGCAGTGGTGATCGCGGATCAGCTTGCGCGAAAGGGACGGGCTGGTGGCGTAGACAAGCTCAGGCAGCGAGCCCCAGATCCGGAGGAACTGGTCAATGGCCAGCTCGTGAGTGAAAACCACTCCGTCGAATTCCTGCAAATCGATTCGAGACTTCTCAACGGCAACGATCTCTTCCCCGCCCCGGCGTTCGATCAGCGGATAGTGAACAAGTCGCTCAGGGCCGCGGAAACGATGCGGAGAAAGTCCGGTGAAGAGTAGAGTGGGCTTCCGAGGCGCATAATCCAACGTCGGACCGACTATGAGAAGAGCCGGGCCGTCGGCATCCTGATCCGCCAGCTTCCCGATCTTCTTGAAGCGGCAACGGCGCCCGGGCAGACTCGCCTTCTCGACTATTGCGGCAGGCAGGTCAGGGTCAAACCCGGACCGAAGCAACTCTTCGCCCAATCCTCCGAGGCGGGAAGCAGCCATGTAGTAGACCGAGGTTTCGCACCTCCCCGGGCGCACATCGGGGCATTCCGTATGGCCGGTCCGAATCTCGAGACCGCGGGACGCGCCCCGGAGCGTGAGCGGAATCCCGAAATCGGCCGCAGCCGCCAAGGCAGATGTGATTCCGGGAACAACGTCGACCGAGACGAACCGCCTCTCGAGGTAGTCCACCTCCTCGCCTCCGCGGCCGAGCACGAACGGGTCTCCGCCTTTCAACCGGACGACCGTCTCGCCTCGAACCGCCGACTGGCAGAGCATGCGATTGATCGCCTCCTGTCGGCCGTCACTCCGTCCCTTGCGCTTCCCAACATAAACGGAACGGGCCCGATAGCGGCCAAGCACGGAGCGGTCGATGAGATCATCGTAGAAGATCACGTCCGCAGACCGGAGGGCGTGGTGGGCTTTCAGGGTCATCAGATCCGGATCCCCAGGACCGAAACCGACCAACGAGACCCGGCCGTAGTCGCGCCTCTTGTCCAGGGTCGAGAAAAGGGCGGTTAGCCTCGCGTTCCCCTTCCGGCCAAGGACCGCGTAATGGCCGGCCAGATCATCGGCGGGACTCTTTGCAGGTTCAGCAGGCGCAAGCAGGGCCAACACTTGAAAGCCTGCGGCGACGGGCCAGTCAGAGGAAGAGGCTTCGACCAGGAGGGCCGAGGTGGACTGCGGTTCTTGTGCGAGTGCCGGCCCCACGGCCGCTTTCAGTGAGCCGCCCTGTTCTGCACGCTGCGCGCCAAGGGTCAGAATCGAGACGCCTGGCACGTGGGGGCGCAACCACTCCAGCACGTCTAAAGGCCCGGTGCACCCCGCAGGAAGGCACGGACGAACAGGGCGCCGGCCCTTGCGATCGGCATGCTCTCGCTTCCTTGTTTTCGTGTCGTAGCCCGGCATGGTCTATTCGAGATCTCCCTGCTCGACCTTCCGGCGGACTGAGTTGCGCCAGGAAATCGCGCGTTTCACGTCCCGCGCATCGGAGCTGACCGCGACTGACATGTGGCCCGCTTTGACAATGGCGGGCGAGACGAAGTCCGAATACCCTGGGTCATCAGCGGAACAAACGAGAATTCCCCTCCCCCGCGCGTCCTCGACGACCCGTCGATTCACGGCGCGGTCGTTGGTACAGGCGAAGACGAGGCCCATTCCTTCCAGGCAGTCAGGATCGTACGGTAGTCGTTCGACCTCTATGCCCGCCTGCTCGATCTCCTGCGCCACTT
The DNA here is from genome assembly GCA_003819755.1 of Acidobacteriota bacterium. Taxonomy (GTDB): domain Bacteria; phylum Acidobacteriota; class UBA6911; order RPQK01; family RPQK01; genus RPQK01. Next base: position 2,257 of record RPQK01000372.1, read on the forward strand.
CGGGCGCCCTGACCAACACCTCGCGGGTATACTGCAACAACGTCTCGAGTTTCTGGCGGGCCACCCGCCCCCCGCCCACTATCAGTACTTTCCGGTCGGTTATCCGGAGGCAGATCGGGATAAAGTTCATATCACGTAGTCGAGAATGATCTCTTCTTCTCTGAGATGGCCCATGATCTGCCCAACCGCCTGAGCTTGGCTGGCATCGAGGGCGACGCTGACGTCCGGCTGCCATTCATGCCCGGCGGCATCGCCCACCCGAGCCACCAGAATTTCATTCGGAGCGTTAAGCGTACGTAACTGCTCCAACTCGTAGCGATCCATGTCCGGCAGGTTGGTGATGAGAATTTGTCCGGTGTCAGTCAGTATCCGCGCCAGTTCGCCCAGTCTGCGGACGCCTTCCTCACGTTTCTCGGCATGATCGATCACATCCGCATCAAGGCCATGATCGATGCTGGTTATCCCGAGGTAATACGCCACGTAGCCCTCCTCAAACAATGCTTTCTCAAGCGCCTTGGCAACGGCGTTGCTGGCGTCCGGAGCCCCGGAGACTACGATGAACTTTGATCGGTGGCGGTAGCGCAAGGCCCTGGTTTCAGCTGATATTTCACTTCTCTCCCAACCGGACTCTCGACGGGCAACGTGATCAGACAGCGCTGAACGCGAGGCTGCAACCGCGCCAGAAATCGTCCCGCCGCCGGCGATCTCGTAGTGATCGACGACCACGAAACGAGCGGTGGCCGGAAGATCGGCGACCAGGTCAAAAGCGATCGGCTTCGTCGTCTCCAGCACGCACTCAGCCACGTCGTGACGGTCGACTTGTTGTTTCTGCTGACTGGACAAATCATCCGCGTTGAGGACGCGGACGACTTCACGCAATTCGGCCGACACCCGGCAAGTGGCCAGTTTGAGCTTGTACTTCTTCCCCCTGATCATCGGGGCCTTGCCCATCCAGAAAAGGCTGACACGCAGGCGGGATGCGACCAAAGGAGGGGTGTCCTCGACCCGCGACATGATCTCACCCGGCCGGATGTAAAGCTCGTCAGCCAGGGTAAAGCCGGTCGCCTGCCCGGCGCCCGCCCGGTCGCAGGCCGGCTGGCTGAAGCCTTCCAACGTCTTCACCCTGGATCGCTTCCCGGAAGGCAGGAATACCACCGGGTCCCCGACCGCTATCTCGCCACTCTCGACTGTTCCGGCGACTATGCGACGATCGTCCCCATGTTCGGTGAATTTGTAGATGTCTTGAACCGGGAACCGGAGAGGACCGGACTGGACCGTCTTTTCACTCGAAAGGGAGTCGATGTGCTCGAGAACCGTCCGGCCCGAGTACCAGGGAGCGCGCCTTGCGATATTGTTGCCGTCCCGGGCACAGATTGGGATGAAGTCGATTGGCGTCACCCCGATCTCGGCCAGAAAGGCGGCATAGTCTCGCCTGATTTCTTCGAAAACGCCAAGGTCGTAGCCAACCAGGTCCATCTTGTTGACCAGGACAACAATCTGGCGGATTCCCAGCATGGAGAGCATATACCCGTGACGACGCGAGTTTTCGCGGATGCCCTCGTGGGCATCGATCACCAGCAAAGCGGCTTGCGCCCGGGAAGCGCCGGAGATCATGTTTCTAAGGAACTCAAGGTGCCCGGGGGCATCGATGATGATGTAGTCCCGTCGGGGTGTCCGGAAGAAGCAGCGCGCCGAATCGATCGTGATCCCCTGGGCCTGCTCGTCCGCCAACGCGTCGAGCAGAAAAGCATATTCAAAGGGCCGGGCCTTTTGAACGCAACGGGCCTTGACCTGTTCCAGCTTGCCGACCGGCAGGCTGTTCGTATCCGCCATCAGTCGGCCTATGACGGTGCTCTTGCCGTGATCGACGTGCCCTACCACGACGATATTCATGGTGTCCCGGGACTGGCCGGGGACAGGTTCGGTGTTCATCATTACTGATTCCAAATTGTGGCCGGACTCTCCAGCTCCTGAGTCCGGCGTCGGGCTCTCCAGAGCCCGGCCAAAAAGCGGCCGGGTGCCGGACTCTGGAGAGTCCGGCCACAATAAACTGCCCTCCTCCATCTCCGATTGAGTTTCGGAGCCTTAATCACATGTAACCTTCCCGACGGAGGCTCTCGAGACCCCCGCCGTCTGCTTTGTCCTGTTCGCGTCCGGACCGTTCCGCGATATTGGAGAATTTGCCTGTTCGAAGCTCCTCGACAATCTCGGAGACACTCCTCGATCGAGACTCGACGGGCGTCGTACAAGGGTAGCAACCGAGCGATCGATAGCGTCGTCCCTCTCCCTGGTCGAAATAGAGGGACACCACCGGGATGTGTTCCCGTTCGATGTATTCCCAGATATTCAGCTCAGTCCAGTCCAGGAGCGGGTGGATCCGAACATGGGTGCCGGGCGCGAAGTCCGTCTTGAACTGATTCCAGAGCTCGGGAGGCTGGTCGCCGACGTCCCATTCACTATCCTTGTCACGCGGCGAAAAATACCTCTCCTTTGATCGGCTCCCTTCCTCATCGGCTCTGGCGCCAACGATGACACCGGTAAACGGCTCCCTTGGATCGTCCACGACATACTGTTTCAAATCGTGGTCCATCCTGTAGCGTGGCCACTCACCCGAAAGCGTCTTCCGTAGCGCCTCGGTCTTCAGGCTCCGGCAGCAGGTCAAGCGGTCGACACGACCGTCCGGAAACGTCTGCCGGCTCGCCAGAGCCAGCCGGTTTTCTCCGTAAACCATGTTCAGTTTCCAGTCGAGAGCCAGACGGTCCCGGTAAGCAACCATCTCCGGGATCTTGTAATGGGTATCGATGTGGACGAGCGGGAACGGAACATGCCCGAAGAAAGCCTTGCGGGCGAGCCACACCATCACGGTGCTGTCTTTGCCGATCGACCAGAGCATGCAAAGGTCTTTGAACTCACGGTAGGCCTCGCGAAGAATATAAACGCTCTTGGTTTCCAATCTCTGCAGATGATCCATGATTAATGGCTTTCCGTTTGTAGTTCCGCCTTCAGGCGGGCCTTTGAAATCGACATTCTGCTTTAGCTTGCTGCTTCTCAACTGCCCGCCTGAAGGCGGAACTAAGCGCCTCAAACTCCACTTACTCCGGCGGCTGCCGCGTGGAGACCGCACTCCTTGTGCTCGGGCGATTCCCACCACCAGCGACCCGCCCGAATGTCCTCGCCCGGCCGCGTGGCCCGTGTGCACGGCTCACACCCAATGCTTTTGAATCCCTTGTCGTGCAACAGGTTATACGGCACGGCATGGAGTCGTATGTAGCTCCAGACGTCGTCTTCCGACCAGTCGAAAAGCGGGCAGACCTTGTGAAGTCCGTGTTCAGCGTCCCAGGAAATAGCCTCCACTCCGTTGCGCGTGACTGATTGGTCCCGGCGCAGACCGCATATCCAAGCCGCCAGACCTGACAGGACCCGGGCGAGAGGATTCAGCTTACGGACCTGGCAGCAGGCCTTGCGATGATCAATCCCCGAGTAGAAAAGGTTTGGGCCGCGTTCGGCGATGAGCTTTTCCAGTTCACCAGTATCGGGTGCAAAGACCTGAAAACGGATGCCGTAGCGCTCGATCGTCCTCTCCATTGTCCGGTAGGTATCTTCGAACTGCCGGCCTGTATCGAGGGTGAAGAAGCGAACAGGTTGACCCGATCGGGCCAACAGGTCTGTCAATACCTGGTCCTCAGCGCCGAAGCTGGACGCCAGGGCAACACGCGACGGATCGAAAAGCTTGAACGCGTCCTCGATTCTTGCTGCCGTCTCCTCAAATTTCGTCTGTCTACTATCCATAGCAACTCTCCAGGACAAAGTCAGGCCTTCTCGATTAGCACCGACCAATGGTTCTCGATCTTGCTTTGCGCTAACACCTTGTGCCCCTCATCAACAACCGAGCGGGGAACATTACGAATGGGCTCACCGTCCCCAAGCAGGACTTCCAGCCTGTCTCCCGTTTTCATGCCGGCCAGGTCGAACTTGACCTTCACAAAGTTCATCGGGCAGGCGATTTGACGATAGTCGCGGGTAAGAGCCTGTGGCTGCTGCTGGGAGCGCAGGCAAGACGCCTGCGGCCCCAGTGCAGGCAAGATGCCTGCACTCCCAGCCGTCTTCGATTCGCCGGGAAAGTGCAAAGAGTTGTCCATGCTGCGATAGAGCTTTTCAATCTCTTCAGCGAAGGAGTGGACTTCGGGTGCAAGCCGGAGAAGCAGGTCCATCCGGCGTTGACGCGTCGCATCGACGACCGTAGAAAAGTGCGGATCGACCAGGCCGGTCGAAATGAAGTGCTTCTCGAAGCTCGAGAAGACGTTTTCTTCCGATGTGGCCTCGACTCCCCGGGTAATCAACAGCATTCGAGATGCGCACAAGACGATCTCCCAGAGGGCCTCTCCATCAGCCGTGTTCCGCTCTCCCCTGAGCCACGGCTTGCGCAGCTCGCGTATTCGGCGCAAGTCCACCTCGATGAGGTCGAACAACCCGGCCGAACACTCGCCGCCCCCCTTTCCAACCAGGGTGAACTGCTCTTTGGCGCCCCAATCGTAGTAGTAGTTCTTGTCCTCCTCGAAGTCCGGGATGGGTCGGAATTGCTCACATAGTTCGCGGATATCCTGCTTGCCCTCGGTTTGTACGTAATCACGGAAAGACTGAAAACGAGCCTGCTTCGACAGGAATCGACCTAGCAGGTCATGCACGAATTCCGGCAGGTCTCTGGCGCTGACCCGGTCCAATTCTTCCGCAAATACGGGCGCCCCTTCACCGATCACCGCACCCGCCACGACGTTGTACTCAGGGTAAAGGACCTCGTTCTGCCTTCCGGCTCGCCCGTAAAAGCCTAGATCGGCCAGCGGATGCTGGCCGCAGCTGTTCGGGCAGCCGGAGAGATTCAGCCGGCATCCGGAGAGGCGATCCAGGTCGAGGTCGGAACGGCGAAGCCGCTTCAGGACCGCGCGCAACGCGCCGCGAGGCAGACAAATGCCGAGCTTGCAGGTATCCGCCCCGGTGCAGGCGATCGCATCCCCGAGAAAGCGTTCAGCAGCCGACAGCTCAAACAACCGACTAACCAGCTCGAACGTGCGTCCCAAGGATTCTTCCGGGAGATTGCGCAGCTGCAGGTTCTGCCCGGTGGTCAGCCGGACTACGTCGTGTCCGAGCTGGCTGAGGAATTCGGCGAGCTCAATGATCG
>RPQK01000373.1 GCA_003819755.1 Acidobacteriota bacterium
AGGTTCGCCAGGCTCTGGACTTCCGAACCCAGGCCGTCAGACACTACGAGAAAGCCTTGAGGATCGGTTCTGACAACCCCGGGTTCCCCTTGATTTGGGTAGAGGAAGCCAAGATATTCATGGACGCGGGCTATTACGAGCAGGCGCTTTACTACCTGGAAAAGGGGGCGGCCGCTTTTCCTAACCGGCCCGATGTGCTTTACTCGATCGGGGTATGCTATTTCAACCTGCGACAGTACAATACGGCGATTCCTTATTTTCAGAGAGTCGTACAGGCGCAGCCCAGCATAGAGCTGTGGGGTATGCTGGCCAAGGCTTACGAAGAGACCGGAGAAAACTATTCAGCCATCCAGATATACGACCGCGCATTATCTCAGTACCCTCAGTCCGCCGAGATCCACTACAATCTGGGAGTCCTGTACCACAGGATCGGCGATTCCGATCAAGCGGTGGAGCATCTGGAACAGGCGCTTCGAGTGGCACCCACAGGCCCTTTGGCAGGGAACATCGAAAAGATGCTGGAGATAATCCGGGAGGACTCGTGAGGAGGGTTCTGGGGTCCGGGGTTCTGGGTTCGGGGTTCTGAGTTCGGGGTTCTGAGCTCGAGGACCAAGGTGGAACTTGAAATGCCGAGCCCAGGACTCACCGAACCGGGAACCGAGAACTGAGAACCCAGAACCCCGAACCCAGAAACCGTCTGCACATGTATCGCAACCTGAAGATCACTGTCGTCATACCGTGTCTGAATGAAGAGGAGGGAATCCAAAAGGTCCTGACCAGGATGCCGGACTTTGTGGACGAGGTCATTGTCGTGGACAACTGCTCGACGGACCGCACGGCGAGCATCGCGGCCGGGATGGGTGCGAAAGTGATCCGCGAAAACGTGCGGGGCTATGGTCGCGCTTATAAGACCGGATTGCTTCATGCCCGCGGCGATATTGTGGTGACCTTGGATGGCGATCATTCCTACCCGGTCGACGCGCTCTCTTACCTGCTCGAAGCACTCATCAATTCCGGAGTCGGATTCGTTTCCGCTTCACGGTTTCCGGTTCAGAACCCGGAAGCGATGTCTCTTCGCAACCTGATTGGGAACAAGCTGCTGAGCCTGGCCATGTCGGTCCTCTACTTGCACTGGATTCGGGATTCCCAGTCCGGCATGTGGATCTTTTACAAAAACGCGCTCGCCAGGATGGACCTGCGGAGCGACGGAATGGCGTTTTCCGAGGAAATTAAGATCGAGGCGCTGTGCAACCCCGAGATCGGGTTCAAGGAGATCCCGATCAATTTCACCAACCGCGCGGGCGAGATGAAGCTGCGACCGTGGCGCGACGGTTGGGGCAACCTGGTGTTCCTCTTTACGAGACGGGTGAGGCTGCGGTCGGTCAGCAAAAGCCAGGTGCGAGCGCAGGGTGTAAGTGGCCAAAATCCTGCCAAAGGGTGAGCCCGTGCGATTGCCGCCAGGGACCGTTCGTAGTTCCGCCTTTAGGCGGGCTTTTCTGGAGCATACTGAATTCAGCTGACCAGTGCGTTCAAAGCCCGCCTGAAGGCGGAACTACGAACGGTCTGGCGGCAGTCACACGCCCTGAGCCGCAGGGTACATTACTTAAGAACGACCATGCACTGTCCGGTCTGTGACTATCCCGACGCGAAGCCTGAGCTGACACTGGCAGATCGCTTCTTTGAGACGTCGCCGGGGCCTTTTGTCCTTTATTCCTGCCCTGCCTGCCGAACATTATTTCAGGATCCCGACGCCATCCGATCCTCGATTGCCTCTTTCTACCCGGCGGGTTACTGGTGGAAGCAAGACGGCCGAGGCTCTAGGCTGGAGCGGGCCTACCGCGACTGGATGGTCCGAAACGACCATCTCCGCTTCGTGCTATCATTATTCAAAGGGCAAAAAAGACTCCGCTGTCTGGACATAGGGTGTGGTGAAGCGACGTTTGTCCGGCTGGCTTTGGCCGCCGGGCTGGATGCCTATGGACTGGAGCAGTCAGAGGACGCGGTCTTGCTGGCCGACCTGCCGGGACGCATTTTCCAGGCTTCCGAGAGGGAGTTGATCGAGAAGGGCGAGAAATTTCAGTTGATCACGCTTTTTCACTCCCTGGAGCATATGTTGGAACCGTTCGCCTATCTGCGTGGCCTTCAAAAGCTTCTCGTTAAGCCGGGCGGGTTGATCGTACAGGTTCCCAATCGAGACAGCCTGCAGTCACGTGTCTTTGGCCGTCGCTGGTATGGGCTCGATTGTCCCCGGCATGTCTGCAATTACAGCCTGTTCGCCGTACTCTATCTGCTCGGAAAGGCCGGTTACCGTATACGGAGTGTGCGGCACTTCTCGCTGCGTGACAATGCCGCCGCCATGGTTTCCAGCCTGTTTCCCGCCCTCGACCCTATGTCCCAGAAGGTTAAGCGGGTCCGAAGATCGGGTTCCTCACATTCGGGCGGGCTCCTGTTCAAGGAATTTGCCTACCTCGGGTTACTCCTTTTTGCCCAGCCGTTGGCTGCTCTGGAAGCGGCCCTCGGTCGCGGTGGTACCGTGACCGTCTACGCGACACTTGATTGACGAAGGTTCACCGTTCAGCGTTCAGCGTTCACCGTTCAGCGTTCCCCGTCGGTGAACGGTGAACGCTGAACGGTCAGGGGAGTTCATATGAAGATTTGCGTCATTGGAACTGGTTATGTGGGTCTTGTTGCGGGTACCTGCTTTGCGGAAACGGGTAACGACGTTATCTGCATGGATATCGACGAGAAGAAGATTGATTCCCTCCGAAACGGGAACGTGCCCATCTATGAACCGGGCTTGGAGGAAATGCTCAGACGAAATGTGGCCGAAGAGAGGCTTGCCTTCACGACCGATCTCGCACAGGCGGTTCGAAAATCCCTGGTCATCTTTATCGCAGTGGGAACTCCTCCGAAACCTGACGGCGCTCCCGATATGAGCTACGTCCTCGGCGCAGCCCGGGGGATCGCCGAGAACATGAACGGCTACAAGATCATCGTCAACAAGAGCACGGTGCCGGTGGGAACAGCTGATCGCGTGCGACAGGAGATATCCGCGCATACGCGGTTTCAGTTCGACGTGGTCTCCAATCCGGAATTTCTCAAGGAAGGAGCGGCCATCGACGACTTCATGAAACCCGACCGTGTTGTCATCGGGACTTATGAGGTCCGCGTTTCGGAAATCATGAAGGAACTGTACGCTCCGTTCACCCGGACGGGTGCTCCGATCCTGATGATGGACCCCAGAAGCGCCGAGATGACGAAATATGCGGCCAATGCAATGCTCGCCAGCCGCATTTCTTTCATGAACGAAGTCGCGAACCTCTGCGAGCACGTAGGTGCCGATGTCAATTGCGTTCGGCAAGGAATGGGGCTTGACCGTCGTATCGGAAGCTCCTTCCTTTTCCCGGGGGTCGGGTACGGGGGGTCCTGCTTCCCGAAGGACGTCAAAGCCCTCATAGCCCTCGCTCAGGAGCACAACTATCCGCTCAAGCTCGTTGGCGCAATTGAGGAAGTGAACCAGCTTCAGAAATCGGTCTTGGTCGACAAGATCCTCAAGTTCTACTGCTCTCCGGTCGCCGATCAACTGGAGGAGTTCAAAAAAGCTCACGCGGGCAATGTGAAGAACGGGTCCTCGCACCGGCATCAGACGTCGTCAACGGACGGGTTGCCGTCCGGCGATTATTCCTACGTTCTGTCTCTGGACACCAGCAAGATCCCCGACATGACTTTGACGCAGAACGATTTGGGTTTGACGAACCGCTTGGTACGAGCTCGCGAGGAGGCCCAGAACGGCAGCCCGGTCAAAGGAAAGACCTTTGGGGTCTGGGGATTGTCCTTCAAGCCTCAGACCGATGACATGCGCGAGGCTCCGTCGGTAGTTGTGATTGAACATCTACTTAAGCTGGGGGCCGATGTGCAGGCGTACGACCCGGAAGCGATCGGCCAGGCGCGAAGCGTTTTCGGAAAACGGATCAAGTACGCCAAGAACAACTACGAGGCTGTGAAAGGGGCTGACGCCCTGTTGCTCATCACCGAGTGGAACGTGTTCCGGAACCCGGATTTCGAGAAAGTCAGATCGCTTCTTAAGTACCCCGTTATCTTCGATGGCCGCAACCAGTACAACCCGATTGAAATGAGGGAACTGGGTTTCCTGTATTTCGGGATTGGAAGAATGGCGTAGAAAAAAGGCCCCCAGGGACCCCAAGGACCTCAGGGACATCGACATTCTCGATGTCCGTGGGGTCCCGGAGGTCCCTGGGGTCCTTTCTACTCAGGCCGGCGGCTGGCGCCGGCCTGAGTTTGGCTTACGCGCGCGGCTAGAACTCCACTCGCAGGAGCATCGTGATTGAACGCGCTCCTGGGGTGTTGGTTCCGTTCTCGGCGTTACCCGGAACGAACTGCAGGAAGTTCAACGATGTGAAGCCCGTCTGCGGGGCGCCCCAGTTGGTGTGGTTGAACACATTCGCGGCCTGGATACGGAACTCCGGCCGGATCCGCTCGGTCAGTCTGAAAATCTTGAACAATGAGAGATCGAGGTTCCAAACCGGCGGGCGCCGGAAGAAAGTCCGGGTCGTGTTGCCCCACCCTGCCATGTCCATGCCGGTCGGCTGGGCGAACAGGCTCTTGTCGTAGTACGTCTCTTTACTGCCCGTGTTTGAATCCGAGCCCACTTTCCCGGTCGGCTTCGGATCGCCGCCGCTGTAGTTGATGTAGATCGAGCCGCAGTTCGGGCAATTCATGGCGTTATTAGTACCACCAATGTTGAACGGGGTCCCGGAGAAGGCGCCGAAGATGCCGGCCACCTGCCAGCCGCCGAGGACCTTGCCCTTCGCGGTGGGGTCAGTCTTAAGGAACGGCAGTTCGTAACCGAAACCCATGTGAAGGTTGTGGGTCCGGTCGAAGATCGCCGTGTCCAGATTCTTGTCATACAGCATCGGATGGTTATACGTGACTCCTGTCCACCCGTCCTCGCCGCCGGTCGTCATGTCCTTGGCGTGGCTGAGCGTGTAAGCCCCCTTCAACGTGAGCCCCTCGCTCATCCGGTTGAGCTCGATTTGGAAGGCGTTGTACCGGGATTTGGTACGGGCGCCCCAGTCGTTGATGGCGGTCGTGCCCGCAACCGCAAAGTACTTACGCGAAGCGTTGCCTCCGCCCGGCTCGCCGTAGTTGAGGTTCAAGTCGGCGTAGCCGCCGTTCGTGCGGGTCCCGACATAGGAGAACGCGGTCACGAGTTTGAATGGCAACTCGCGCTCGAACGTGAGGTTGTACTGATGAATAGTCGCCCGGTCGAGGCCCTTGCCGGAGCCAGGGAAGTATTCGACGCCGATGTTCGGGGACCGCATGTAAACGCCGGCGGGCAGCTTCACCCTGCCCGAGCTGATGTCGGGAAGCACTACGGGCGGGATGCCGTCGGCCAGTGTCGTCACCCACTGGTATGTATCCGCAGAGGCATTGAAATTGACATCTTGAGGGTATGACCCTCGCAGCGGCCGCGACCACGGCAGCGCGTTGAAAGTCTGGCTGTATCCGCCCCTGATGACCGAACGGTCGCCGACCCGGTACGCGACGCCCAGGCGGGGCGAGAAGTACCAGGTTTGCATCTTGAGGCCGACGTCCTTCGGGACGTTGCCCAGCCCGCCGAGAAGGACCGTGTACGTATCGTACTCGAGCCGCTCGATCCCGCGGGTCTCGCGGGTCATGAGCGGGTAGGCCTCGATCCGGGCGCCGAGGTTGAGAGTCAACCTCTGGTTGACGCGCCAGCGGTCACTCAGGAAAAAGCCCCATTGCCACTCACGGCCGCTCATGTCCTCGGTCTGGGTGTCCTTCGAGAACGAATTGGCTTTGCCCAACAGGTAGGCCGCGAACGTGTTCCAGCCCAGCGCGGTGTAGCCCGGCGCGCCTGTTGTGTTACCGGCGAAACCGAGGCCACCCCTCAGGCCATAGGGACCCCACTCGGCTTGGCGGTGATTCAGCGCAAGCTTGACGATCTGCAGCCCGGTCTTGATCTCGTGCTTCGGAAAGATCTTCGTCACGTGGCTGCTGAAGCTGTAGTTGATCTCCTTGCGGAACAGGGGCATCCAGGATGGCGTGGTGCCGATCTGATACCCGTTGACGATGGCCGGCATCCCGCTGGCGCGTTCGTCGTTCGGGTCGTTGGTTCCCTTGATGCCCAAATCGAGCCCGTAGTTAGTCCCGTAATCCGGCGGGAACACTGTCTGATCCTGCCGGTAATAGCCGAAGTTGCCGTCGATCAGGAGCGTGGGGTTGAACGTCCAGGTGTGACCGACGCTGGTGACGTACACGTTGGTGTCGCCAATGCTGCCTTCCTCCCAACCCAGGTTGTAGTTGTCAACCACCGCCGCATCCACCATGGAGAATTTGCCCCAGATAGTATGGTTCTCGGTGCGTTGCCAGGTGATCTTCGTGTCGACGTTGGGGCGATCAACCATGACGCCCGGGCGGTCTATCGCGTAATCGTCGGCGACGAAATTCGAGTTGAAGTCCTTCTCCGAGTTGGCCTTGGGATACAAGGCGTTGATCTTCTTGGCGAGCGGGACGATCCTGTTGTCCGGAATAATGAAGTTGGCAATTTGCTCTCGCCCCACTCCCTTTGCGTCGCCGGTGTCAGGATCGAAGAGCTTGAAGGCCGAATATTTCGCGGCTACTTCGGTAAAGTCACCGGCTTTCATTTTTTCGGTCGGCACGGCGTAGGTATAGGTGCCCGGCCTTCGATCCCGGAATTTCTCGTAGGACACGAAATAGAACAGGCTGTCTTTCTTGATCGGACCGCCGAGGGTGCCGCCGTAGATATCCGTTCTCCGCTGTGGTCTCTTGATCTCGAACGCGTTGTTATAAAAAGAGTTAGCGTTAAATTCGTCTCTCCCTAACCACCAGAAGGCGGAGCCGTGCAGATCGTTTGTGCCCGATTTCGTAATGACTGTCTGGGCCGCGCCGGCAGCAAATCCCGTATCGGCCTCAAAGCTGTTCGTCGTTACGCGGACCGTCTCGATGGTTTCGGAAGACTGGATGTAGCCCGAATGGTGCGGCAGCCAGACGTTAATGGTAACTGCTCCGTCGACGCGGGTCGTGTTGGTGTTCGGCTGAACGCCGTTCACCCAGGTGCGCAGCGAACGCTGCGGCGTGTCGATCTCCGCGTTCTGGAACTGAACCGGGGTGGCCCCCGGGACGAGGTTCAGCAACGCTTGATAGTTGCGATACTGGTTCAACGGCAACGAGGTCAGTTGCTTGCTGGTTATCTCCGCTGTGACGTCCGACGTATCGGTCTGAAGCGAGATCGCTTCGGCGGAAATGGTGAGGGTCTCCGTCGGCGCGCCGACCGTCATCTTGCCGTCTTGGCGCCTCGGCGTGCCCGCCGTTACCACGATGTTGGTCTGCTTCATCGTCTGGAAGCCCTCGAGAGCCAGCGTGACC
>RPQK01000374.1 GCA_003819755.1 Acidobacteriota bacterium
CTGTGACGCGGACTTCCGGCTGGTAAATCTGAAAGTTCTCGATCTTCTGAGGAACATCGTCTTCGTAGATGACAAAGTCTTCTGGTTTCAGGTCGCGGATGACTCGGTTGTTCTTGTCGGTCACCACCACGTCGACCAGGACGGTCAGCCCGCCTCCGCGAAAGGACGGGACCTCCTGCGTGCGTTGAGCGAGCAAAGAGACCCCGAGAAAACTCAATAACAGCGGCCACTTACGCATGGCGTTAATTATAGCAGTGTTATAATCGAAAAGTGATTGTATCCCTCGTTGTCCTGGGCTTTTGGATCGTCCAGGCGGGAGCGGCCCCACCCGATCTCCAGCAAGTCCGCAACGCGCTGAGGTCCAACGACATCGTCCGGGCTGAGAGGCTTCTCGGGGAAATTGTCAGTCGGCATCCGCGCAGCGCAGAGGCTCACCACCTGCTCGGCGCTATCCGGCTTGCCCAGGGAAGATACGAAGAGGCGGAGTCCGCCCTGCGGAAAGCGCTCGGGTCGAATCCTCGGCTTGCGGTCGCGTATCTGGCATTGGCCGACGTCTATGAGGCTCAGAATCGACGCGACCAGGAGCAGGCCATCCTTGCCGAAGGCCTCAAGAAGGCCGGCCCGCACCCGACGGTGCTCTTTCGGCTTGGTGTCCTTGAAGCGGAAAATGGAGAACTGCGAGCGGCCCTTTCCCGGTTCAAATCGATTCCTGAAAAGGCTGCCCCGCCTGGATACTGGGAAGCAGTCGGGAAGACACACGTCTCGCTCGGAAACTACACCGAGGCAGAGACGGCTTACCGTCGAGTGCTCCGGGCGGCCCCCGGATCAGTGGGCATCCTACGTATTTTGTCCGGGATCGCGTTGAAACGGGGCGACAAACAGGCGGCCTGGGATTACATAGCTGAAGCCCGGCGTGCGGCCCCCCAATCGCCGGACGTCCTGTTTCAGTTCGCCCAGGTCAGCCTCGTCAACTATTTTACTGCCGAAGCCGTAACGTCGATGCGGCTGGTCGTCCTGATGGAGCCCGACAACCCTGAGTATGTCCTGGCCCTCGGTAATGCGCTGATGGATAACCAGGATTACCGGGAGGCGGTGCCGGTATTCACGAAGTACCTTGAGCTCAAGCCCGGGGACGCGGGGGGTGAGCTGATGCTCGGCGAGGCTTTGCGAGGAAGCGGCCAGGACGAACAGGCCCGGGTGCACCTGGAGAAAGCGATTGCGATAAACCCTGGCGTGGCTGAACCGTACTACCACCTGGGAATGCTTGCCTTCACCGCCGCCGAGGACCAACGGGCCGAGCAGCTTTTCATGGAGACGTTGAACCGGAAAGCGGATCATGGACCGGCCTGTCTCGCGTTGGGAAGGCTGCATCTTCGGCGAAGAGAACCGCAGAAGGCGGTGGAGTGGCTGGAGAAGGCGCGAGCCTTCGTGGCCTCGGACCCGAATGTCCCGTTTCAACTGTCTCGCGCCTACGCGGCGCTTGGCGAGAAAGCAAAAGCGCAGCAGGCGCTGGCCGTGTACGCCAGGCTAAACGCCGAAAGGGAAAAGCGCGACCAGCAGCGGCTGCAGACCAAGTATACGAGTAAGCGCCAGGCGGAGTAAGGGGCCAGGGAAGGGCCAGCAGGGACACAAGGGACACAAGGGACACAAGGGACACAAGGGACATAAGGGATCTAGGGGCGCTTGAGGGTCGCTTCTGTCCCTTCTGTCCCTTCTGTCCCTTCTGTCCCTTCCAGTAAAGCGATTTTCCCGTCCTTGTAAGTCCCCAGCCTGACCGGCGCCTTATTCTGGCCGACCGGATTCCACTCGATTTTTCCGTTCACGCCTTGCCAGCCGGAGAGACTCCGAATGGCGTCGCGGATCAGGGCGCGGTTCAGGCCGGCGGCACGGATTGCCTCAATAACCAGGCGCACAGCGTCATAGGATTGAGTTGCGGCAAAGTCGGGAGCATGGCCGAAACGCGAAGAAAATCGCGCAGAAAACTGTTCGTATTCCGCTGACCTGTTCCCAAGGACTGGAAAAATGACGCCTTCGGCCTCTGGCCCGGCGTTCTCGGCGAAAACGCGTCGGCCGAACGCGCAGCTGCCGAAGATCCTGGCGTCGGTCCCGGCTTTTCGCAAGGCTCGCACGATTTTGGCGCTGTCAATGGGGTTAGCCACCAAAAGAACGAGATCGGGCTTGGTTGCCGCAATCTCGTCGATTGGCTGGGTGAGCTCGTCACTACCGCTCTCAACCTGGACGTGGAGGAAAGGCGTAACGCCTCGCTTTGCGAGGAGTGATTTGAATTCAACCGTCGCGAGCTGCGAATCGTGATCGGTTGCCGATATAACCGCAAAACGCCTGGGTGACTGCCTCTCGAGCGCAGTGGCGAGGACAGGCGCCTGAAGATCGTCCGCAGGAGGAAGGGAAAACATCCAGGGGACGTAGGCGTAATTCACCGTTTTGTCAGTGCTGCCCGGGTTTACGAGCGCCAGGCGCGCCTTGGTTGTTACCTGTTCTGCGAGGTGCGTCGAAGGGCCATCAATTCCGCCGATCAACGCCCACACTTTGTCGTTGTAGACGAGCCGTGTCACGTCTCGGATGCCCGCTTTCCAGGGGCTTTCCGACCAGGCGGGGAGCAGGCGGAAAGGAAGTCGGCGATATCCGCCGGCCGCGTTCGCCTCTTCGACGGCCAGTTGGGCGGCCAGCCACATGTCACCGCCCAGGGGGTGGTTGGGGTTGCTTGGGCCGAAATATCCGATCCTGACCTCGGCAAGGTCGGTCGGCTCTGACTGCTCGCGACCGGGACCGGGGTACTCAAGCGGCTTAGTCCGGCCGTCGTAATGCGGTTGCTGGGCAGCCAGGAAGGAGGAAGTGAGGATCAAGAGGAGGGGTAAAACAAACATATGTGCTATCGGCTCAACACGGACTGACACGGACTGACACGGACGAACACGGACAATGATTTTGTCGTCCGTGTCAGTCCGTGTCAGTCCGTGTCAGTCTCAGTCTTTACTGCGTTCGGCTGATCCGGTCACGCGGGGGAATGTAGCCCCGCGGGATCCCGAGATCCGCACGCGAGTAGTATTTCCAGCGGCCGTTTTCTCTCTTGCCCAGATACACATCGCCGACATCATCCAGGCAGGCGCTCATCACGATGTCGCCCGTGATTCCTGGCCAGGCGCCGGGCAGATACGCCACGACGTCACGAATCTTGGCGCGGTTCAACCCGGCCACCTGGATGGCCCAGATCAGCATGTTCATGCCGTCAAAGGCGTGAGCAGAATAAGTGTCCGGTTCCGTACCGAACCGTTTTCGGAACCTCTCCCTGAAGCTGGTCAGGTTCGGATCGTCGCGGTCCGGGTTCCAGGGGAAGCCGCAGATGACACCTTCTGCATTCGTGCCGGCGGCGTTGACAAACTCCTCCGAGAGGCAGCGATCGGAGGCAAAGAACGGTTGATCCATCCCCATTTTCCGCATCTGGTTCAGGATCTGGGCGCCTTCGGCAGCATCGCCCCAGTGGACTACGGCCTCGACGTCCGCCTTCTTGATCCGCTCAAGGTGAAGAGAATAGTCGTCTTGCCCCAGCTTATACGCCATCTCTATAGGAACGGGCCGGCCCAGCCTTCGACTGCCGTCGTTGAACTCGCGGATTCCAAAGCGCCCATACCGATTGCTGGAGCGAATCACTCCGACCTTCTTGACGTTCAGCTTGCGGTAAAGATAATCCACCAACAAGTAAGCCTGCTGGCGGTCGTCTCCCATGTTCCGCATCACCCACGGGATGTTGGTTTCGATAAACGTCGGGTCTGAGTCGCCGGTATTCATGACCGGGACCTCTGCTTTTAACGCCACGCGGATGGCGATGTGACTGTTGGCACCGTCGATGGTGCCCAGGATGGCCCAGACATTGTCCTTATAGGCCATCTTGATGATCTCGTTCCCGGACGATCCCCACAAACCGTTGTCATTACTGACAACCAGTTCGAACGGGATCTTGCGCTTGAGATATCCGCCCCGGGCGTTCGCTTCTTCGATGGCCAGCCGGCTTCCGCTCAACATCTGGATTCCGAGGGCTTCTTCGTGGCTTTTGCCGCCAGTCGCGACAGACACCGTGGACATGATTGGTCCAATGAAGCCAATTTTGACCGCGTCGACATGTTCCGGTTCAGGGATGCTTCTTCCGGCGCCGATGTACTCCATCTGCAGCAGGAAATGCTCTTTGAAAGGTTTCAGGCCGCCGAAAGGTTCGACATCCGTCGAGGTGGCGGCGTAGTTTTCGTCTTTCTTCACCGGCAGGGCAGGCGCCTGGTAATACTTCAGGTCGTTGATTTTCTGAAGCAGCGCTTGGATCTCGGGGCTGTCGAACGGCAGGAATCCCGGCCACTTGACTCCCGGGAGGTCGGAGGCCGCCGCAGTGATCAGGCCGAGGCCCAACAGCGCTGTGACGACAGCGGACCACAGAACGACTCTTCTCATTGGGCGCCTCCGTTTTTCGAGGTGGATGTTTCGGATCGGAAGGCGGGTTTTCCCGCCGGCGCTCGCTCCTTCACGCGGGAGTAGTACCCTTCACCAATGCCCCAAGCCAAGCCCTTTCCGGTCCCGATCCAGACGTCGTTGCCATCCATAGCCGCGCAGATGATGAAGCTCTGCGGGACGTTAACCGGACCTTCAACGACTTCCAGGACTTCCTTCCCTTTGGTTACCACGGCTTTGCCGGTACCGTCGTTATTGCGGGTGTATGCGACCCAGGTGTCTGAATCGAAATCCATGCAAGCGCCCAAGCCTTTGTCAGTGCAGAACCAGGCTTCCTGGGCGCTGCGGGCGGCGAGGTTGTTGTTAAAGTCACTCGGAATTCCCGACTCATGCGCAAAGAAACCGCGCCAGTGGCGGCCATCGTACCGGCAAACGCCGAAGTACGTGGAGACCCACATCGCCTTTTCCACGTAACTGACCCCGGTTGTAATCACATGGACGAGCCCGTCATCACGGTAGAGGTCGATCTCCATCTCGCCATCCGGATCCAGGTACTCCTTCCAGTGTTCGGTCTTAATATCGAATTCAAGAACACCGCTGCCCCATACCGCCAGGTGAACCTTCTCCTCTGACGCAAATACGCCGTAGTTCCAGATTTCCTCCATCGGGGCATTCTTCTCGTTATAAATCGTCCAGGCGCCGGTCTTAATGTTGAAGCGGCTGCATCCGGCGGTCGTGGCCGCCCAGACGTTGTCGCCCTGAATGGCGACGCCGTAAACCACGTCGTTGACGAGGCCGCTGTTCAACTGGTGCCAATGGTCGAAGCGGCCGCCGCTAAAACGTGCCAGACCGCCGCCGAACAAACCGAGCCAAAGATCGCCGGTCTTCTTGTCGACATCAAGGGCAGTCACGACCTTCCAGGGGAGGCCGTCTTTCTCTTTCCACGTCTGGATCTTGCCCGTCCGCTTGTCGATGCACGCCAGTCCGTCTTCAGTTCCCACCCAGACCTTGGGCCCGTCCGCCTTAACGGCGAAGATGTGATCGTTCGGCAGACCATCGGCGATTGTGTACTGCTTCCACTTGGTATAGACATAGGGGAGCTTGGCCGCCGCATTCCCGGGTGCTGACTGCGGCGACGGCGAGTCGCCCCGGACGACCGAGACGGCGGCTGCGAGCAGCATGGCTGAGACATAAGTACGAGAACTTCTCACTGTGGCTCCTTCTTACAAACACGGACTCCGATCGGGTCCGTGTCCGTCAGTGTCCGTCGGTGGTTGTTCGGTGTTTCATAGTGTCTTTATGAACTCGATCAGATCGTTCAGCTGATCCTTCGTCATGTCGTTGGTCACCCCGTGCTTGTCGTAGGGATTGTAAACGGTCCAAATCTCCTCAAGGGTTGCGGCCATTCCGTTATGAAGGTAAGGCGCCGAATCGTAGATGTTGCTCAGATGTGGAACGTCGAAATTCCCGGTGCGGTCCAGCCTTTCCTGGGTCCCGACGTCATGCCTCGCACGGTCGGTATACAGGGGAGGAAAATGACAAGTGACGCACCGGTTTCCCTCTGGAATCGGCCGCCCGTCATTTGTCATGGTCCTTTCAAAGATCGCTTTTCCGCGCCTCTGCGCCTCGGTCAGCGGGGTGCCGTGCGGGCGGTAGCGATTCGGGGGGCGGGGAATTGTGCAGATGTAGTTGTCGACTGCCGCCAACTCCTCCGGAGTAAAGGGCGCCACCCTTGTGAAGAAGACGGCGAGTCGGGCGCCGCATTGTCTGGACAGGCTCGGATTAGTTCCTTCCCACTTGAACGGGTCGGTGTCGTTGATCCCGCGCAGTGTCCGGTTATCGACCGGGCTGATGCCGATACCGTCCGCTTCTATGTCGTAGTTGATACCGTCGACATGACCATCCGGGTGACAGGAGTGACAGGAAAACTGTCTCTGAAAAGAGATTTTCGAATCGTGGAAGGTCCGTTCGCCAAAGCGGATTTTCGTTATCTCCTTCGGGCCGCCCAGGTCCACTCGCTTGATCGCCCTCATGGCCGCCAGGTCGATTACGGTCAGGGAGTCGTCAAGAGAATTACAGACATAGGCAAGCTTACCGTCCGCACCCATCACCACGCCCCTCGGGGATCGTTCGGTCGCAATGTGCTTGACCAGAAACTCCGGCGACTTGCCGCGGTGATTGGGGAGGATTTCTTTTCTTTCCTGATCGGACGCGCGGCGCACAACGGATATCAGTTTCTGGACGTCGACGACCGCGACTTTGTGGGACGTGGTGCTGGTAACGAGCGCGTATTTTCCATCGGGTGTGAAGACGACGTCGGCCGCGTCCGAAAAACCCATGTTCGGTTCATCGAGAAGAACCTGGTCGATTCCCCCTTCTTTCCAGACCACGCCCAGGCCGTTCGTGATCGTCCAACCCTGAACCAGTCGAGTCATAGGGACCAGGTTCTTGGTTCGGTTCAGAGTCACAAAGCCGAACTCGCCGCTTGGATGCCAGCTGACGCCCTGGATCAGATTCGCCTCGGGAACGGTCACTCGGTTCTCGACCGCGTTCCTCTCGGTGTCGATCACCGTTACTTCGGACGCAGACGGAGTGCGGAGCTTTACAAAGCGCGACAGCGTGTTAGTAACCAAAATCCTCGAGCCGTCGGGAGCGAGGGCCAGAGACCAGGGGCCGCGGCTAGCGCTGAGCCGCCGCGTTTCCTGGAACGTCTCCGTATCGTAGACCGAAATATCATCGGTAGAGGTATTCAGCACATACAGAAACCGCCCGGATTTGTCGGTTAAGACGCCATGCTGCTCATCTCCCACCGGGAGATTCCGCAACACCTTGCGGTTGCCGACGTCGATAACCGAGACACTGTCGTCGAGGCGGTTGCTCAGATA
>RPQK01000375.1 GCA_003819755.1 Acidobacteriota bacterium
AGAGCGCGCGTGGGGCCACCCTCGAACATCTGACAAAAGCCGGTTGAAAGAAATTGAACCAAATTCAAATATCACTACTAATTACAGCCGCGCAGAACCAAACGTGCACGCGCGGCGCGACCAAGTGTTACGGTTGTAACACGAATTACACCAATTCGTGCGTGTCGTGGATAAAAAGAACGGCCGGCCTTACCTTCTAGGTCACCTTCGTGAGAAACAGCGGCGGCCAGTGGAAGATGGAGAGAGTCGGCGCGCTCTTGTTCAGGCTGGTTTTGGCCATGTCCACTGCTTCCTTGAGGTCCGAGGCCTTTTCCCAGCCGACGCGTTCTATGACGCCCGCATCACGGCCTCCGACGACGATGACGCGGCTCAGAAACTGCAATCCCTGAATGGCCCAATACCAGGCATGAAAGGGATGAACACCGTGGAAGGCATAGCCATTACGATACCGGTCGATATACTGCTCGTTTGAGGCGAATTCCTCTTCGTGATCCTGGATCAGGTAAGGGTCGCGCACGTCCGCCAGCACCCGGTCAAAGAACTCGAGGTGCGAAGGGTGGGTCTCCTCGTCGAACCGCCGGTCCATCGGGTGCATGATGATCAGCACCCCACCGCGCCGCACGAGCGGCTTTCCGAGGCTTAAGTTAAACAAATAGCCGGCGGCAAGGTTCACAACCAGGACGGGATTCATCGTGGAGTTGACCGAATACGGACTGAGATCGGGAATTCCCGCGACCAGGATGTCGGTTTGCCCCTTAACCGATACCATTTGCTGGCGATGGACATTTTTGAGAGTCACCGGGTGAACGGCGTCTGCGGAACCCGCCTGAACGCTCGTAACCCCGTAGCCCGAACAAAGGCGGTTCGTTAATCCGCGAAGCGCCCGCCGGGGAAGGACGTCGAGCAGCGTCCGGGCGGCATGAAACTTCACCGAATCTCTCATGGATTGCCGGCTTTCCCGAGTTCGCAGAAAGGATAGGGCTGAGGGAAAGGCCGCGGTGTTGAGTGTCATTTCGATGTGGAAGACGTTCAGGTTACGAGAGGTCACCTCCCCCATCCTCTTGAAAACCGCGTGGATCTTCGACCGGCCCGGGTCCATGTACGACCCCGATCCCAACATACAGTCCACGTTATGGTGGTAGCGGGCGCACCGGTATGTAGCCAAACGGGTGTGAATCGACTTGTGCCCGCCCTCCATGCTCGAAAAGATAATACTGACGTAGATCAGCAGGTCCGACGTTACGGCCCGCCGGTTCAGTTCCACAACTTCGTCGCAGTCCGTTTTCCCGAGGTGCTGATTTCCGTCACTGTCTTCGGCATCGTGGCAATAGAGGGTTTCCGGGTAGCAGGAATCGAAAATTCTGTCGCCGAGCATCCGGCGAAGCTCCTGCGGCGTCATGCGCCGGTGCAGCCCAGTAGCGGCGATCAGATGAACATCGCTGACTCCGTGTTTCGCCAGCTTCTCGAGCAGCAGCTCTATGACGATTTGCCGGGGATCAGGCTCAGGGATAGAAGGAATTGGGACAGACAGGTCATCGAAAGCAATCGTGACCTTCATGTCAGCCTCAAGTTGAGCCGAAAGAGGAGGGCAGCCTAACGGGTTTTCGACCGCTTGCTCAACCGCCCCGACAAGATCTGCCAGAGGCGGCAGAGGGTCGGGAGCATAAACAACACGCGAAGCTTCGGGGACTTCTTCCCATCTGAGTCGGTCACCGCAATGGAATCTCAGTCTCTGACCACGTTTCGTGAAATGGACTGAATCCTGGTTCATCTTCTCTTCGAGACTGCTGGGTTCATGAACTGACAGCTGACAGCTGACGGCTGACAGGAACAGTACAGTGGCCAGCTGTCAGCTGTCAGCGGTCTGCGGTCAGCTGTCAGCCGTCAGCGCTTTTCACCCCTCCAACTTGCTCCTCAGTTCCTCAATGGCGTCACGGACATCGGCAACGATGGCTCGATAGTGCTCATCGCGGCCTTGCCCAGCTCCATTAGCCCCGTATTTCTCCATCGAAATGGGCGGCCCGAACATCACTTTGACCTTGTTTCGGCGCGGGAGCAGCTTGCCGACGGGCATAGCCTCACGAGTCCCGCCGATGTAGGCCGGGACAATCGGGACATTCAGCTCCTTGGCCAGCAAACCCAGACCCGGCTTGAAGCCCTGAAGTTGACCTGTGCGGGAGCGGGTTCCTTCCGGGAAAATCAGGATAGGTTCCCCCTGGGACAGGATGGATTGCACCATCCGTAAGCCCGACAACGAGGTATCCTCGCGATCGATCGGAACAACATTAAGAAAAGTGCTGAAAAACCAGCTCTTCACGGGTGAATCGAAGAAATAGTCGCGCGCGCCCAGGACGTGCAACTTGCGAGCTTCGCGAAGCCCCAGGGCGGTTCCCAGCGCCGAAATGATCGCGCCTGAGTCGAGATGGCTCGCATGGTTGGCGGCGATGATGTAGGAAGTCCCATGAGGCAACCGCTCGGGGTTGGCCAGCTCCAAATCGAAGTAGTTCTTATACAGCATTTTCATGCTGCCGAAGGACAACGCAAGCAGCAAACGGTTTAACGAGGACCTTTGCGAGTAGGGCAGGGCCGAGCCGTAACCGCCTTTTGGGACGGCAGCAACGGCCGTCCCAAGGCCGGTCCTTCCAGCCCGGATCGCGGCCAGCACGTCGTTTACGGTCTGGAAACCCGAGGCCTTCTCGTCAGGCACCGAGATGCCGAACCGGTTTTCAAGGAACAGCAGCAATTCAATGGCCATCAGGGAATCAAGCCCAAGCTCCGTGGACAAGTTGCTTTCCGGGTTGATGTCTTTGGCCGGAACGCGGGACAGACGCGACAATTCGGCCACCAGGACGTCCTGTGCGGAGGCCCCGGACGGAACGGTCCCCGGCTGGGCGCCCTGCCTTTTCCCCTCAACCTGTTCGATCAGCGCAGCTCTCAGCTGATCTCGGTCGACCGTGCCGTCCTCCAACAGCGGGAACGGCTCGGAACGAAGATGCACGTGTTGAAAGCGCTGGTAACTCGGCAATTCGCGACCTAGTTTCTGGATCTCCCTCTGAATCGCTTTCTTGGCATCGGCCGGCGGCAACCCGGCCCAAAAGCTCGGGTTCGGGACCACGATCGCGTGGACGTCCTCGGTCAAGCCGTTCCTGATCCCGAAGACGCAGATTCCAGAGATCTCGGGGATCCGCCGGTAGATGGCTTCCAGGTCACAGGGGTACACATTCTTGCCGGCTCCCGTGACGATGACGTCCTTGATACGGCCGGTAATGTAGATGTAGCCATCCTCGTCGACCCATCCCAGATCCCCGGTGTGGAACCAGCCCTCTTTCATGACCTCTTGCGTCGCCGTTTCGTTCTTGAAGTACTCCTTCATCAGGCTCGGGGTCCTGGCGACAATTTCGCCGATTCCCTGTTTGTCGGGGCGGAAAATGCTCAGCTCCACCCCGGGCGCCGCTTTCCCCGCGGAGCCGCGTCGACTGCGGTTCCACGGGTTAACCGTCAACACTGGCGCCGTCTCGGTCAGGCCATATCCCTCGTAGATGGTCAGGCCCAGCGCCTTGAAGTCGTCGTAAAGGTCGCAGCCGAGCGCCGAACCGCCGCTGACAAGCAATCGGAGTTTCCCTCCGAATTCGTCGTGGACTTTGGCGAACAGTTTTCGCCCGATGTTCTTTCCCAGCGTCCGCTCGATCGAGTGGCTGATCTGCTTGGACGTCTCCATGACGCTCGACTTCAACGAGGACTTGGAAGTCCCGAGAACCCGGCGTTCGAGGTCCTCCCGTATGAGGGCGTAAAGCGTGGGGACACCCAGCATAGTGGTTGTCCCCGTCTCGCGCATCGTCTCGAGGATTACTTTCGGTTTGAGCGACCGCAGGTAGGTGATCGTGCATCCCGAGCTAATCGGGGCCAGGAAGCCACAACTGAACTCGAGTGCATGATACAGCGGCAAGACCGACAGGAAATTGTCTTCAGGAAAGAGGGGAAGATAACGCTTCACCGCGAACTGGTTGCTCAGGAAGTTCCGATGGGTGTGAACCGCGCCTTTCGGGTCTACGGCTGTCCCGGTGGTGAAGATAATCGAGGCCGGGTCATCGGGACTCAGCTCAACGGACGGTTGGGCGGTGAGTCCGTTCTGAAGAAGGGAAGGGTCCCATCTGGAGATGGGACCAACCTCGAATGGCGCACATCCCTGGTTCACGTTGAGCAGTAGAAGAGGTTGGGTGCACGCCTGCTCTTCTTTCAATAGCTCCGGCGCAAAAGAGCGGAAACAGGACTCCGAAGCCAGTATGGCTTTGGCTTCTGTGAACCTCGCAACGGACCACACTTCTCGGGCCCAAGTCTGCGCATCCAGGGGCACCACGACGAGCCCGAGGGAAGACGCGCCGAAATACGTGATCCCCCATTCCGGCTGGTTTTCGGAATAGAGCACCAGCCGGTCGCCCTTCTTGAGACCGGCCCTGGCCAGGGCATCGGCAGCGCTTTGCGCCCCCGCGAGCACCTGCTTAAAGGAGAACTGCTGCCAGCGGCCATCCCGCTTGATCTGCATGGCCGTCTTGTTGCCGAACTTCTCGGCGGTCCGCACGATCAGCTGATAGATCGTGCCTCCTTCCGGCAACTCTGAAATCGACTGGTCCTCTATCTCGAGCGTGCCTTTCCCTTCCATCTTCAGGATGAATTTCTTGACGCCCGGGATGTGCACGTTCTGCACGTAGTGACGCCAGTTCAGCTGGGTCACATCGAAGTTGAACGCCTGCTTTTCAGTGTCGTTCAGGCGATCAATCAGCGCGAGGCTGTTGCCAATCTGGAACCGGCAGTAAAGATTGAGGTAAGGCTCGTAGATTTCCCCGTAGTAGTAGAGTTTTTGATTGGCTGCGCGCGCCGCCGAGATCTTTCTCCGGTACTTCTGGGTGGCCGAGAAGATCGACAGCTTTTCCAAAGTCCGTTCCATCGTGTCGAGGGGAACATCCTTGAGGCGATGGTGCAGGCGGAAAGTACTGCGTCGCGGAAACGTGATCCGTTTGACTCGGATGGGCTGTCCCGCCTTGTCCAACATCGGGTTTTGGCTGAAATAACGGAAAATGAGCTGGTAGAGCTGTCCGAGCGTGATGGGGTTGAGGTGGCCGGTCGCGACCTGGTAGATCCGCAGACCGTTCTGTTCCCGCGCGTCCAAAATCGAGGCCAGCAAGACGTTCACGACCATGTCGACGGGGACGAGGTCCAGGACAACGTCAGGATCCAACGGAAGAGATCTGAGGCGTCCTTTCCCGATCGCTACGATCAGCGGATCGGCCATCCTGAGGCCGTCAAGCCAGCCCGGGCAGGGCTCGGAGAGGCTGCTTTCAATGATAGAGGGGCGGATAACAACGGTCGGCCGGTTGCCCCGCTCGCGGGCCACCAGCTGTTCCCCCATGGCTTTGGTGTACGTGTAAGTATCGTTCCAGCCTCGCTGCCGGGACAAACGCATTCCCTCCTCGGTCAGCCGAGTCTCCAGCCATCTTTTCCGCAGGCTCTCCCTTTGCTCCAGCCGCCTGGGCTGTCGCTTTCCGTTGCTGCTCTTGCGCCGTTTTACCAGCAACTCGGTCAGTTTGCGGTCGACCTCGGGACTTCGGGCTTCTTCGCGAACGCCATCGACGACCCGGCGCACCTCGGCGATATCTCGTTCCACGTCTGAGAAGCCGCAATGCGGGAAGGGTTCGCCGGCGGAATCCGCATTATGGTAGGCCGTCTCGGGGATCGCGCCACGACGGGTCCCGCTTACATAGGCCGTCGAGACATGGATGAGCACCGCTTTCGTGCAGGTGTTCGCGAACTTCGCAACCCGCTGCGCACCGAGAACGTTCAGCTCAAGCGCCGAGTCCAAGGGGGCATCGAAAGAGACGACAGCCGCGCTGTTGATGACCAGATCGACTTCGCCCTGTATGTTCTCGAGCAGGTCGCTCGGAATTCCGAGGTTCTCGCACGAAATATCGCCCGGTACGGCGATGAGCTTGTCCCTCAGCAGTTCCGGCAGTCGATCACCGTAAACGGTTCTCATCCGCTCGAACACGCTCGACTGGAAGAGTTCCTTGTCGAGTCGCTGTTGACTCGAGATCAGCCTCCCGCCGGAGCGTTTCGGTCTTATGAGAACGTAAAGTCGCTTGACTCCCGGGGCTGACCAGAGAATTTTTTCAACGAGCGGTTGTCCGAGGAAACCGGTCGCTCCCGTTATGAAAACCGTTTTGCCTTCTAAGAGGCTGGATATCCTATTCATGATCGACTACAACCTTCACGGCCTGACTGACAACCTCCGCCTCAATCGGCGAATATCCCCAGATGTCGCCATCCAACATCACGGGCAGAGGCGTCGCCGTTTCTATCCGGACCTTGCGCGCCCGGTACACCGCGAACTTCGGGTGGTTCGAGTGGGTACCTCTGTAAAGTCTCGGGAAGTTGCACACCAGATCAAGCTTCCCGATCGCCCCAATAACAGCCACGTCCAGGAGCCCGTCATCTATCCTGGCGTCCGGTGCGATCAGGAGACCTCCCCCCGTATACGCCGTGTTCTGGACCAGAACCGAAACGCAATCGAGCTCCCGGGCTTCCCCGTCCAGTTCGAGCAATATTGGAATCGCCCGGAGCTTATGGAGCGCGCGGTGAACCGCGAAAAAGAACTTTGCGGAACCGCCCAGCCAGCTGCGCCGGTTGGTTTGCTCCACGACATCCGAGGCGAAGCCAAGCCCCACGCTCGAGACAAAGAAGCGTCTTCGCTCCCGGCCCAGATCCACTGCACGCGCCCGGCCCGACAACGCGACAGCGACTGCCTTGGCAACGTCATTGTACGGCAGTTTAAGCGTCCTGGCGAGATCGTTGCCGGTCCCGATCGCCACGACTCCAATCTCAACAGCCGTGCCGGCCAGCCCGTTGATGACCTCCGACACCGTGCCGTCGCCGCCCGCCACGATGACCCGCCTGGTTTCGGATTTGGCCAGTTGCGCTGCCAGTTCCGTCGCATGGCCGGGCCCCTGTGTGGTAAGGAACTCGCAGGAGACCCGTCGCGCGTCGAGCAACTTGCGCAGCCGCTCGATATGATTAATTCCGCGACCATTCCCCGCCGCCGGGTTGGCGATCACCTTCATGTGAACGAAGGAGTATACGATGAAAGGCAGGTTTTGGGTTGGCGAAGTCGGTTCACGGTGGAGTAGGCGGGCCCGATTCTTTATCCACGAATTACACGGCGCGGCGTAGCCGCAACCAAAAGCCTGCCCGATGAAGAAGAAAGACAGAATGTCGAATATCGAATGTCGAATGTCGAAGTGAGGAAGAAATGATCATTGGATCT
>RPQK01000376.1 GCA_003819755.1 Acidobacteriota bacterium
ATCGTGCAACCAGCCATCATCCACGCGCCGGACTCTGGAGAGTCCGGCCACGATAAAAGCCCGTCGACACGCTTGATTTTTTCACACCTTCTCAGCCGTCAGCGGTCACTTGCAAGCCTACTTCAGATACGCCTGGTAGAGCGACTCCACCTTGTTCTTGTCGAAGTCGCCTTCATACACAATGACTCTGTACTTGAACCACGCCTTTTCCCCGGGTTTCAACTTCAGATCAAACGGCTTCGCATCGGCCACTTTCTCCGCCTTTTGAAAATCGAGCTGTCCGAGGGGGTTCACGCTGAAACATCCGTATCCTCGGGCGTGCCAGTAGGTGGGCGAATTGGTACTGGTCGGGTGACTGAGAATGGCGATGCCCATTTGTTTCCCGCCCGTTTCGCCCTGAAGCCGGACCCAGTTCGCGCGCTTTCCCCAGACTCCTTTCTCCATTTCCCCGCCCTCGGAGTTGAGGTAGCGTCCGCCGGCCTTATCAGTCAACCATTCGGCCACGCGAAAGGCAAACATACCCTCTTTCGTATCACCGAAAGGCACTTCACCAGAGACCGGCTCCAGCGAGATGTTGAAATCAATCGCGTAGGTTGTCGCGTCAAGCACCCGGAAGATCATCTCCCGGTCTTCCGTGACGACAGGCTTCCCGTCTTTTCCTATCCACTCAGAAAGTGTTCGAAGAGCACCGCTGCCTGATCCTGCCTTCTTGCTCACGACTTTGACATGCTTTATGGCCGGTAGCGGCTCCTTGCTGTTCCCCCAGAAATTATTGGCGTCGCTTCCAACCCGGTCCATGGTGAAGTAGATACCCATGTGATGCGGGTGGTCACGCGCTTCGCCCGGCACATCCGCAAAGGGATAGGCCCGGGTCATAGGAACCCCGGAGGGACTGAGCACCGGGTGCAGAGCGGGCTTGGTCTGCAAGATTCCCGGAGCAATGGGCGGCTTGTCGGGATTCGGCGTATGAAGGTAGCTGGTGAAAGGCTTCCCGCCTATGAGAACATCGATTTGGTACTTTCCTTCCTTGAACTGGACGCCCGGCGGATCCGCGATAGAAACCGCCGACAGCAGAAACGCAACGGTGAGCAGGCAGACAAGACTTTTGACTTTCATGTTGATCTCCAATTTCCTCAGCGTACAGTCTTAACTCAAATTCGAGTTGGATGCCAGTCGGTTCCCGCACCAGGCTGAACTTTTCCGCACCGTTCTCCGTATTCGGTTTTTATTGGAGGGGTAGAAGCATGTTCGAACTGATTGCCGGTATAGGATTTCTGGGGGTGGCGCTGGTCGTTCTCCTGGTGTTTGGCCTCGCGGCCATGGTCCTGAAGCTGGGAATCGGATTGATGAAGGGAGTGGTCGGTCTGGTGCTCGGCCTGGTTGTGGGAGGCGTGGTTCTAGCGGTCCTTTTGCCGATCGGAATCATTCTGCTGCCACTCCTGATCCTTCTTGCCGTGGGTTTGCTGATACTCAGCCCGTTCATCCTTCTGCTGAAACTGGTTTTCTGAGAACGGTTCAACCGTTCAGCGTTCATCGTTCACCGTTCACCGTTCAGGGCTAAGGCGAAGTTCGACCCCCGAACGGTGAACGCCGCTATTGTAATCGCCGCGAATCCTTGGTTGACTGGTACTAACCGAATTTCTTGTCCGGAGGTCTTGGCATGCAATCTGCCACAAGTACACGTTCCATAACCGATCAGAAGACGGCGATCTCGCTCCTTGCCGGCGGCTCACTGATCGGCCTGGCACTCGCCAAATTCTCCCGCCTCTCCTGGATTCTCGGGATAGCCGGCGCCTACCTGGTCTACTGCGGGCTGTCGACCAGGAAGGACGCCGATCGGCGATCCCAGCCGACCAGCCTCACAGATATCGTCCTTGAGGCCTCTGAGGAGTCCTTCCCGGCCAGCGACGCGCCCAGCTGGACGACGGGTCATTGACCGATTGACAATTGGCGATCGACGATTGACGATTAGAAGCGTTCAGCGTTCAGCGTTCAGCGTTCAGCGTTCGCTTGGGACCTTGCGATTGTTCCGTTGAACGGTGAACGCTGAACGCTGAACGCTGAACGGTAAACGCGTCAATTGTTTGAGGCCCAATGGAATCGAGCTTCCTTTCCGCTCTCCAGGATCTCCGAGAATCGAGTGGGGTGGTGATCCCTGCCTATTTCCCGTCTTCGCAACATACCGCATTGGCTTCTCAGCTGCTCCGCGACACGGCCGTGGGCTGCGAGCGGCAGTTGGGCGCGGCCCCACGTGTCTGCATCAGTGTCGACGGCCAGAACGCGGCCGTGGAGACGGCTGCTCAGCTTCGAGCCGAGCACGGGTTTAGCGTGGTCGTTTCCCGCCGTAACAAAGGGAAACTCGGCGCGGTCCATGAGGGACTCCAACTCCTGCTTCGCGACCAGAATGTGCGCTACTTCCTCCTGGTTGATCAGGACGGAGATCACTTTCCGAACGAGCTGACGAACTTCATACGGACGGCACGCCACGTGGCCACCGCCGCTCAAACCGATCGGGTTCTGGTTATCGGGCGCAGGAGCAGCCGGCACCATCCGATGGGATATCTGCGGGGGGAACTGGAGGAACTGGCCGACCGAATCTTGATCGATTGCCTGCAGTACCATGCCGCTCTCACGGGTGTTCCACTGAACCTGCAATTCGCCTTGCTCCTGGACGACTACCCCGATTTCCACAGCGGCTTCAAGCTGCTCACGCGGCCCCTGGTGGAGTCCTTCGTGCAAAACGGTTTTCCGCTCCACGGTATGGCGGAGGACGGCGTGTACCGACATGCAGTGGAAGCCGTGTTGAGTGTGGAAGCCTGGCTGGCCGGCGGAGTTATTGCCTCGGTGCCGCGCACCACCTTCAATGAGCAGCCGATGACCACTTTCGGCCTGCTGGAGCGGTGCCGGTTGCTGGCGGATAAGATCTTCTGGCCGGCTCGCCGGTTGGCAGTTCCGGCCTCATTCCTCGGCCAGTGGCTCGACAATCACCTGGCCCGACTTCGCCTGACGACGCTGGCGCCGACCGGCAGAGACGAGTTGTTGGAGATCCGGGCATTAGTGCGTAAGGCTGTTGATCTGCCGGAGGCACCCAAGGAGATCGTTGGCCCGGCGTTCTTGTGAGGGGGGACAAACTGACAGACTGACAAACTGACAAACTGACAGGCTGACCTACAGCAGGTTAAGCTGGATTCCATATGTCAGTTTGTCAGTCTGTCAGTTTGTCAGTCTGTCAGTCTGTCAGTTTGTCAGTCTGTCAGTTTGTCAGTCTGTCAGTTTGTCAGTCTGTCAGTCTGTCAGTTTGTCAGTCTGTCAGTCTGTCAGTTTGCTCCAGCCCTACTCCTCCTCCACGATGACAAGATCCCATGGGTTGACTTCTACCGTTTGCGAAGTTGCGATCCGTCGCTGACCGATGAGATCTCTTCCGGCGGCCCGGGTATAGGCGAACGTCTGTGGTTGCCCTGAATAGTTCAGGTAGTAGTGTACTTGTCCGCCGATCCGGTTCTGTCCGTGCCTGGCTTTCACCGATGGCGGCAGCTTCTGGTCGGGGCCGGTGAGCCCCGCGAGCTCGAGCAGTTCAAGCAGCACTTTCCTCTGAAGGCCGTCGGACAGGACCGTTCCTTCGTAGGTCAGCGTTCCCTTCCCGAACCTGTTCCGGGTGATGGCCGGGTATTTGCCGAAAAAGTGATGGTCGTACGAGGCGAGCGTGTTTGCGCCTTCAGGCATCAGCATCTCTGCCCAGACGGAGACGTGGTTGTCGACACCCGCTTTAAACGGATCATCCCGCAGTGCCAGCGGTTTGGTCAGGGTTGATGCTTCCTGGTATGAAAAACCGCACGCTTTCCGAAACCCGCCCGGCATCCTGCTCCAGCGCACGCGCGCGTACTCATCGCAGAAACCGCTTTTGAAGCTGAGCAGGAGATTGCCCCCTTGCTCGACGTACTTCACCAGTTTGTCGATGAGCGAGTCGCTCGCGACGAAGAGCGGCGGCACAATGAGAAGCCGGTAATTGTCGAAACTGGGCGTCTGGGGGAAGACGATATCCGTCTCCACGTTCAAATCGTAAAGGCCTTTATGGAACTGATGCAGCAGTGAAAGATAATCAGTCGTCTCCTTGAAGGTCTCGAAATCGCTCATGACCCCGTTTTTCCTGTTGAAAGGCATCGATTCGAGCGCGTGGAAGGAGTCCACACTGTAGAGGATCGCGACCTGGTTTCGTTTCTTGAGGTTGACCAGTGCCGGACCCACTTCTCGTAACTCTCGCCCGACTTGCGACATCTCGCTATAAACCCGGTTAGGCTCGAGGTCGTGCGACAGGATGCCCTTCCAGAACATCTCATTCCCGGCATGTATTGAGTGCCAATGCCAATAGGCGACCATGTCGGCTCCCGATGCCAGGTGCCCGTAGACGTTAAGCCGCAGTTGGCCGTCCCATGGCGGGAATTGATAAGAAGAGGAGGCCCAGCCGACCGTCTGTGCGTTGGTCTCCACCACAAAGTAGTTCTTTTGCTTGAGCGAGCGACACAGGTCGCCGTTCAGGGCAATGGACCAGCCATCCAGATCGTCCTGCACTAAGTGATAGGGATTGACTCCCGTGACATCCAAGACTCGGGCGATCTCGTACTCGTCGCGATCGGTTCTGATCCCACCATCGAAGTTATGGATGATAAGTTGGCCCGGTTTGCGGTACTCCTTCACGATGTTCGCCTGCCACGTCAGGAAATTTGTGACCAGCTGGTGTTCGTACCGGGTCCATTCCAGCTTGTACCCGGGATTGACGGCCCCGTCGCGAGGCGGAAACTCGTCCCAATCGTTGAGGAGTTGTCCCCAATAGGTGAGGCCCCACACTTCGTTCAGTCGAGCGGGTGTCCCGAACCTCTGTTTCAGATAGTCGACAAAACCGAGTTGTACGTTCGGACCGGCGGTCCCGTACGATTTCGTCTCGTTATCGACCTGATAGCCGATGATTGCCGGATGTCCACAGAAGTGCGAGACCACATTGCGAATGAGCCTCTCGCAATAGAAAAGGTAGGTGGGATTAGTGATATCCATGTTTTGACGGAGGCCGTAGGAGGCCTTCTCGCCCCCCAGCCTCGTAACGAGAACCTCCGGGTGCTTCCTGTAGAGCCAGGGAGGAATTGAGTAGGTAGACGTTCCGAGGATGACTTTTATGTGGGCACGGTGAAGGCGATCGATCACCTTTTCCATCCACTCGTACTCGAAGACCCCTTCCCTCGGTTCCCAGCTGCTCCACGTCGATTCGCCCAGCCGCACGACCGAGACCCCGGCTTTCTCCATCAGCTGGACGTCCTGCTCGAGCCGCTCATAGGGCATGTATTCGTGGTAGTAGGAAACCCCGTAGAGCGGGTAGTCGAGTTGGGGGGCCTGGGCGCACACGGCCGAGAGGCCAAGAACGAGGTGGACTAACCAACAGACAGCCACGATACTCAACTGCTTCCCATCTGGAACTGACATACTCCTCCTCGCGTTAGATCGCACCTAGATTGCCTGCCCGGTATACCAGAGAACAAGGTTACCGCAGTTATCGCAACGGTAAACTCCGCCAAGTTTCCCCCCGGGAAATGTCCGACTGTATTTTCGGAACAGAGCCTGGAGCGCAGCGTCTTGTGCGGAGCGACCCGGCCCGTACGGTCAACACTAACTGCCAAGAGCTAATTGGGTGCTGACTGTACGGGCCGGGTCGCTCCGCACAAGACGCTGCGCTCCAGGCTCTGTAACGCGACTACCGGCGTTTCTGACTTCAGGGCCGTCACTTCGTGACCACGTATTTGCACACTCGCGACCCTCACCGATCGCGACCTTCGCACCCGCCTCGCCGTTTACGGTTATCCGTCCTCATCAGGGAGAACCTGATGGTACCCGCACCTCCGGCCGTCGCCCACCGTTTACGGTACCGCTAACCGCTTTAACCTTGTGGCCGGGGGAACGAACGCGCAACGCTTCCTCTAGAAAAAAGGAGGCAAGTGATGAATTCCAAGTGCGTGGTGATGTTTCTCCTGACGCTCTCCCTTACGGTCTCGCCGCTGCCAGGTCAGATGGACCGCGGCACGATCAACGGGACGGTCAAGGACGCGTCGGGGGGCGTTCTTTCGGGTGTTGAAATCAAAGCAACCAATCAGAACACCGGTCTCCAGACGACAACGCTTTCGAACGATGTCGGTGACTATCGACTTCTGAGAATGACCGTCGGCACGTATCGCATCGCTTTTTCACTTCCCGGCTTCAAGACCTTCGAAAGGACTGATTTCAACGTCAGTGTCGGGCAGGTTCATCGTCTCGATGTGCGTCTGGAAATCGGTGAGGTCAGCGACAGCGTTATAGTGTCAGCTAATTCAGAGATGCTCTCCGAGAACGCCCTGGTGTCCACGACGCTTCAGAATGAGGTGATCACCGATCTCCCCATCTCATTCTCCGGCGGTCGGATTGCGGAGAATTTCGCCTTTGCCGTCACTCCAGGAGTAGAGGGTGATAACTGGGAGTCCTTTATGGGGGGTGGACAGGCGTTCAGCAAAGAAGTCCTGATCGACGGTATTTCGGCATCGGCGCAAATACAGGGGAATTTCCTGGAAACACCCGCGTCGATGGAGGCCATTCAGGAATTCAAAGTGCAGACCAGCGGCATGTCGGCTGAGTACGGCCGCACCAGCGGAGGCGTATTCAGTTATGCGCTCAAGTCCGGAACCAACGACTTCCATGGCAGTCTGCTCCACTACGGGCGAAACGAAGCCCTGAATGCCAACACCTGGATGAACAACTGGAACCTCGCTGACGATCCCCACAATCCGCGTTACAAACGAGCGCGCGACCGTGAAGTCCTCTGGGGAGGCAGCGCCGGTGGTCCAATCTACATTCCCGGGCTGTATAAAGGCCGAGACCGGAGCTTCTTCTTCTTTGCTGTCGAACACGACAAGAGGGAAGATTACGAGCTGGGCACTTTGGACCGAACGGTGCCGTTACCCGCGTTTCTGGACGGCGATTTCAGCGCTCTGC
The DNA here is from genome assembly GCA_003819755.1 of Acidobacteriota bacterium. Lineage (GTDB taxonomy): Bacteria > Acidobacteriota > UBA6911 > RPQK01 > RPQK01 > RPQK01. Next base: position 7,009 of record RPQK01000376.1, read on the forward strand.
TGGATACGACTAAGACCGTCGGGACCGATGCTCTGGGACGCCCTGTCTACTCGGGTCAGATTTACAATCCGGCTACGCTCCGGCAAGAGGGGGGCAAATGGGTATCGGATCCGTTCCCAGGAAACATCATACCTAAGTCTCAAATCAGTCCGGCCTCGGCTCGGATTGCGGACCTCTTTCGAAAGCAATACCCACCCTCGGTCAATCGGCTGACCAACAACAATGCCGGAACCGCCACCAATTCCCCCTGGTTTCGATTGACGCAGTACACAATGAAGGGTGACCACCAGCTCTCCGA
>RPQK01000377.1 GCA_003819755.1 Acidobacteriota bacterium
AGCCAGGCCCTAAAGTGCAGGGCATGACCCTGCACTTTATTACGTATCTCGGAACCAGCGTCTTGATGGCAACCAGAGAGTCCCGAAGGGACGAAGGCCGCGTAGCCCCGGGTGACCGAACCTGGAAGGGTGAGGGAACCCGGGGCCATGCGGCCTTCGTCCCTTCGGGACTCTGCTGGTTGCCTCCAAGAATGCTGGTCGTGAGGTCACATTCAGTGGTTCCGAGATACGTATAAGGCGCAAGCATGGCTTGCGCACTCCGAAGGCTCGCAAAAGGCGCTCGCGGAAGGCATTTTCGGAACAGCGCAAAAAGCGCGCCACTCAACCGCCGCTAGATTCCCCTTCGCCCCTTCGCCCCTTCGCCCCTTCGCCCCTAGCTTTTAAACGCCTGCGCGCGGTTGTTGAAGTGCTCTTCCAGGCTGCCGCAGACCACCTGACAAAGGTCGAAAACCCGCGGGTCAGAAATCGAGTAGTAAACGTGTAACCCATCTTTGCGTCGCTTCAGAATCCCGGCTTCGGTCAGGTACTGCAGGTGCCGGGAAACGTTCGCCTGGGTTGACGACACTTGCTCTACGATCTGCCCGACGTTCTTTTCTCCCTGCTCCAGCGTCATGATGAGTTTCAGGCGCATCGGTTCACCTAGTGCCTTGAAACGTTCTGCAATCAGTCGCAGCGCATCTTCCGAGAGTTTCTTACCCACTTTGCTCCTGTCGCTCTTTGAAGTATATCGGCACGTAATCATATGCTATCTCTTGCTTCTTCGTTCCATGTAAGTCCGGGAAAACTAAAGGTGAAAAACCGGAAAAAATCACTTGACACATGTCAAGTATATTCGTATATACTCATGTAAGCAATACAAAATGAAACAGCACAGAGGAGCAGATATGAGGGTTCGATGGCACGGTTTCCTGCTGTTCTTGCTGTCGGTCCTGGGGACCGGCAGTCTCATCGGGCAGCCGGCGGTGACTCCGGGGAGTGCGCTCGGCCTCCGGGAAGCGGCTCAATGGGCGCTCACCAGAAATCCCGTGATTGCCGCAGTCGAATCCGGGCAGGCCATCGCGGGCGCGCAGCTGGACGAGGCCCGCGCAGGGCGCTTACCTTTTCTTCAGTTCAGCGAGACTTTCACGAACAGCAACAACCCGGTCTTCGTTTTTGGTTCTTTACTGGAACAGGGACGTTTTGGGCCCCAGAATTTCGGCATTGAGTCTCTGAATCAGCCGGGCTCAATCTCCAACTTCCGAAGCGCTCTCAGTCTTCGCCTCCCGGTCTTTAACCGATTGCAGGTCAATGGGCGGATCGAGCAGGCCGAGATCGGCAAAGAAATGGCCGATGCGTTAGGTGAGCTCACCCGTCAGCAGCTGCGGTTCGGGGTGATCCAGTCGTATTTCGGGGTGCAGGTGGCAGAGGCGCGAAAGCAGGTCTCCGATGAGGCGGTGGTTACAACGGAAGCCGAAGTGGAGCGCCTCCGCAACCTGTTCGAACAGGGGTCGGTGGTGGCGTCCGACCTGCTCGCTATGGAAGTCCAGCTCTCCGATTTCCGCCAGCAGCAGATACAGGCGGCCGGGGACGTGGCGACGGCCTATGCGGCTTTGAACACCGTCCTTGGACAGCCGCTGATGACCCGCCACGAGTTGACGGTCCAACTGGCCGAATCCACCTTCAAGCTGCCACCGCTGGAAGAGCTGATCCGCCAGGCGCTCGAAGCACGGCCCGAATACCGCCAGGCGGTGCTCGAGACCGAGCTCAGGCAGCAGGACGTCCGCATGGCGCGCGGTCAATACCTGCCGGATTTGAATCTGTTCGGCAGCTTCGGGCAGAGCAGCCGCAACCTTACCGGCGGCAGCGGCGATTTTGCCGTCGGCGCCAGCCTCACCTTCAACCTGGTTGATTTCGGACGGGGTGCCCGGATTCGACAGGCGATCGCCGCCCGTCAGGGCGCGGATGCGGGCTTGCGGCGGCAGGGCGACCAGATTCGCCTCGAGGTCGTCCGGGCCTATCAGAATTTCCTGGCCGCCCAGGAGCGAGTGAAGGTTGCCTCGGGATCGGTCAAGCAAGCGGCCGAGAGCTTTCGGATTGCCCAGGACCGCCACGGGGTGGGCTTGACGACGGTCACGGAGGTTCTGCGGGCGCAGACGGCGGTCGTGCGATCGCGGATGAACCTCCTGGGTGCCCGCTATGACTACTACCTCGGCTATGCGCAGTCACTTTTGGCCGCGGCACGCTTAACCGATGTTGACACGTTCATTAATTGAATCCTCTGCATCCTTTGAATTTTGATTCAGGAGCTAACAACATGCCAACGACAAGGGCAATTTCCTCGCTGGGAGTTCTAATTCTGCCGGTCCTCTTCCTCGCCTCCTGCGGCGGCAGCACGTCCGAACACGCCGTAAAGGCAGACCAGACGAGGGTTCCGGTCATAGTGGAAACGCTGAAGGTAGCGCCCCTGGCCACATCCTACGAAGCCGTGGGAACAGTGAGATCCCGCACAACCAGTACGCTCGCAAGCAGAGTCATGGGGCAGGTTCTGGCCGTTCGAGCCGATCCTGGGGACTTCGTCAGGGCGGGCCAGGTTCTCGTCGAGATCGACAACCGCGATGCCCAGACGAATATCGCGAGGGCGAAAGCCGGGCTGAGCGAAGCCCAAAATGCCTTGCAGGAGGTCGAGGAGTCGTTACTTGCCGGGGACGCTGCCAAAGCTGCTGCTCAGGCAGGTGCCGGCCTGGCCACTTCGACCTACAAACGCTTTCAGGCGCTGTTGGAACGAAAATCGGTCAGCCTTCAGGAATTCGAAGAAGTTGAATTCAAGTACAAAGCAGCATCGGCTGACGTCCGACGGGCCGACCAGACCCTGCTCGCTGCCCAGGCCAAAAAGCGCCAGGTGCTGGACCGCATCGAGCAAGCCCGGGCCGACGTCAGAAGTGCCGAGACCTTTGGAAGTTACTCCAGTCTGACCGCTCCCTTCTCGGGAATCGTGACAGTCAAGCATGTCGAGGCAGGCGCGATGTCAACTCCCGGAGTGCCTCTGCTGACGATCGAGGATAACCAGAACTACCAACTGGAAGCCAGCGTCGAGGAATCCCAGATAAGTCGGATCAAGATCGGAGACCGAGTGGCGGTGGTCATCGATGCGGTGCGAAGCGAAGAGACGACCGGAACCGTCAGTGAGATCGTTCCGTCGGGGGATCCGTCCAGCCGCTCCTTCGTCGTGAAGGTCCGTGTCTCGAATACCCCCGGCCTGCGCTCCGGGATGTTCGGCCGGGCGCGGTTCGCGGGCGGGCAGCAGGATTCGATAAGCATCCCGCAGTCGGCTATCGTTCAAAGGGGGCAACTGACGGGTGTGGTGCTTGTTGACGCCGCCAACACAGCCCGATTTCGCTTGATCAAGACCGGGAAGCGCTACTCCGACCGGGTCGCCGTCCTGTCGGGGTTGGAACCCGGTGAAAGTATCGTGATCGAAAACCCCGAGCAGCTCGGGGAAGGACGCCTGGTTAGTGCGGTGCGGTGAGGGAAACCCAGTTCCCGAAAGGGGCATAACTATTCGCCACAAGGTACACAGCACATGAGAAACATAGGAATAGCCGGTAACCTCGCCAAGGCTTTCATCGGTTCGAAACTGACTCCCCTCATGATCGTCGCCTCGATCCTGCTCGGCGCCGGCGCAGTTGTTTTGCTCCCGCGGGAAGAAGAGCCCCAGATCATTGTGCCGATGATCGATGTCTTCGTGCAGATGCCTGGCGCCAGCGTCAAGGAAGTGGAAGAGCGGATCACCAAGCCGATGGAGAAGCTGATCTGGGAGGTGCCGGGAGTCGAGTACATCTACTCCACGTCGAGCCCCGGTTTTGCCATGGCTATCGTCCGTTTTTACGTCGGCGAAGACGAAGAAAAAGCGATCGTCCGTCTAAACCAGAAGATGTTCGCGAACTTCGACCTTATTCCCCCGGGAGCAACCCAGCCGTTGATCAAGCCCCGGTCGATCGACGATGTTCCCATTCTCGCTTTGACACTCTGGAGCGACCGCTACGATCATTACGACCTGCGCCGCGTCGCCGGGCAGCTTCACGACAATATCAAACAGGTTTCGAATGTCTCGGACGTCAAGATCATCGGTGGGCAACGGCGCCAGCTTAAGGTCACCCTTGACGAGGCTCGTATGGCGGCGTACGGAGCAGCACCGGGGCACATTCTGGGAATGCTCCAACAGGCGAACCGGCAGCTGCAGTCCGGGAGTTTTGCGGCGGGCAACCGCGAGTTTCTGGTGGAGACTGGCGGGTTTTTGAGCAACTCCGAGGAGGTCGGACAGGTGGTGGTCGGCGTCTCGGACGGCAGGCCCGTCTACCTGCGTGACGTAGCTCGTATTGAAGACGGACCGGAAGAACCGGCCAGCTACGTGCTTTTCAGCCCGGGCCCAGCCGCGCCCCTCAGCCACACTTTGATCGGCGAATCCGACCAGTCGCTCAGCCGAGCCCCAAATGACGAGCTGCTGTTCGCCTCTCCGGTCAGCGGTCAGCGGGCAGCGGGCAGCGGGCAGTCGCCCTTTCCGGCGGTGACAATCTCGGTGGCGAAAAGGAAAGGAACCAACGCCATCGTCATCGCCGATAAAGTCATCGAGAAGGTCAAGGAAGCGGAAGGAAGGCTGATTCCGGCTGGAGTGAACGTCACCGTGACCCGAAATTACGGCGAGACGGCAGCCGAGAAGTCGAACGAACTGCTTTTCCACATGTTTCTGGCCATCCTCTCGGTGGCGGTCCTCATCTGGCTTACCTTGGGGCTGCGTGAGTCGGGTGTCGTCGCGGTGGCCATCCCGGTGACTCTTGCGCTGACGCTGGTTGTCTTCTACTTCTACGGATACACGCTGAACCGGGTCACCCTGTTTGCCCTGATTTTCTCGATCGGCATTCTGGTGGACGACGCGATCGTCGTGGTTGAAAACATTGTGCGCCACTACAGGCTGCCGGGAAACCGCAATCGGCCCATTCTAGACGTCGCCGTCGAAGCCGTGGACGAGGTAGGAAACCCGACCATTCTGGCGACCTTCACCGTCATCGCCGCGATCCTCCCGATGGCTTTTGTGAGCGGGCTCATGGGCCCTTACATGAGGCCGCTTCCGGTAGGCGCTTCGGCGGCGATGATCTTCTCGCTTATAGTCGCCTTTGTCGTGACCCCGTGGGCGTCTTTCCGGTTGCTCAAGCGCCATTCGGATGCGCACGGGGCAGGGGATGATCCTCACGCGAAGGAAGGGTGGAGTACCAGGATGTACCGCCGGTTGATGAGCCGGCTCATCAATGTTCCAGTCTGGCGTTACGGCTTCCTTACCCTCGTGGTCGTCCTGCTGCTCGGCGCTGTCGGGCTGTTTGGGCTGAAGGCCGTAATGGTCAAAATGCTGCCTTTCGATAATAAGAGCGAGTTTCAGGTCATCATCGATATGCCGGAGGGAACCACCCTGGAACACACCGCGGCGGTGACCCTCGAGATAGGCACTTATCTGGGCGGCGTCCCGGAGGTGACCGACTATCAGATGTATGTTGGAACTTCCTCGCCCTACAACTTCAACGGCCTGGTCCGGCATTACTTCCTGCGCAGCGGACCGAACCAGGCGGACATCCAGGTGAATCTGGAACCCAAAGACGAACGAAAGGCGCAGAGTCATGACATCGCCAAGCGGGTGCGCCCCGGGATTCAGGAAATAGCGCGACGGCACGGGGCCCGCGTGAAGGTTGCCGAAGTTCCGCCCGGCCCGCCGGTGCTGCAGACACTGGTCGCGGAGATCTATGGACCTGATTATGAGCGGCAAGTCGAAGTTGCGCGCCAAATCGAAAAAGTGCTGATCGAAACCGAGGGCGTCGTCGATGTCGACTCGTACGTGGAGGACGACCAGCCCAAGTTTCGGCTTGTTGTCGACCGCGAGAAAGCCGCGCTTCACGGCGTCTCGACGGAGCAGGTGGCCCAGACACTGAGCATTGGCCTGCAGGGGATGAGTGCCGGGCTGCTGCATGAGCCGCGCGAAAAGGAGGACGTTGCCATTTTCCTGCGGCTGGCCCGAGAGGAGCGCTCAAGTATTGAAGACCTGCTGCAGGTTAAGGTGATGGGGCAAAACCGGAACCTGGTTCCGCTTGCCGAGCTTGTAAAGGTTGAGAATACCGTTCAGGAAAAGAGCATCTATCACAAGAATCTGATGCCGGTGGTCTACGTGACGGGCGACATCGCCGGGCGGGAGGAAAGCCCGGTTTATGCGATGCTCAAATTGAACGAGGCGGTTTCCAAGCTCCAAATCCCGGAAGGTTATGAGATCAAGCAGTACACGGCGGCTCAGCCGGAGTCCGATGGGAGCCTGTCGGTCAAATGGGACGGCGAATGGCACATCACGTACGAGGTTTTTCGGGACCTGGGCTTGGCCTTCGCGATCGTGCTGGTTCTGATCTACATCCTCGTCGTGGGCTGGTTTCAGTCGCTGTTGACCCCGCTCGTGATCATGGCCGCCATACCCTTCTCGCTGGTCGGTATTTTGCCGGCTCATTGGTTGATGGGGGCGTTTTTTACCGCCACCTCCATGATCGGTTTCATTGCGGGCGCCGGGATTGTGGTCAGGAACTCGATTATTCTCGTGGATTTCGTGGAATTGCGCCTGAGCCAGGGAATGCCGCTGGCAGAAGCCGTGGTGGACGCGGGTGCTGTCCGTTTCCGGCCGATGATGCTGACGGCCCTGGCCGTCATAGTCGGCGCCTCGGTCATTCTCTTTGACCCGATTTTTCAGGGATTGGCCATCTCCCTGATGGCAGGCGAGGTCGCCTCGCTGTTGTTGTCGCGAATGACCGTCCCGATTCTTTATTTCCTGGCAAAAAGGAGAGAACAACAATGACAGTCGATCGTTTCTTGCGGCTGATAGCCGGTTTCTTCGTGATGTTGAGCCTCGCGCTCGGTCACTGGGTCAACTCTTACTGGTACCTGTTCACCGCCTTCGTTGGCCTGAACTTATTCCAGTCAGCTTTTACAAACTGGTGCCCGATGATGACTTTCTTGCGCAAGCTGGGCGTGAGGGGGTAGGCGTTCCGTATCCACGAATTGCACGAATTACACGAATTAACCTGGCGGCAATTCGTGTAATTCGTGTTACAACCGTAACACTTGATCGCGCCGCGCGTGCAAGTTTGTTTCTGCGCGGCTGTAATTAGTAGTGATATTTGAATTTGGTTCAATTTCTTTCAACCGGCTTTTGTCAGATGTTCGAGGGTGGCGGCACGCGCGCTCTGAAGTGTGCTGATCAGAATATCGAAT
>RPQK01000378.1 GCA_003819755.1 Acidobacteriota bacterium
CCAGCATGAGGGCTTTTCACATGTGCCCCTCATGCGGGGCCGAATACGAGAATCCCGATGACCGCCGATTCCATGCGCAGCCCAACGCCTGCGCCGTTTGTGGACCTTGGATTGAGCTCTGGAAGGACGACGGGTCGAAAGTCGCCGAGCGGGAAGACGCTTTGGCCGGCGCCGTTCGGGCTCTCCGGGAAGGTTCTATCGTCGGCCTGAAGGGTATTGGAGGATTCCAGCTACTCGTGGACGCTCGCAACGATCGTTCCATTCTCAGGCTGCGTGATCTGAAGCATCGCGAGGAGAAACCGTTTGCACTGATGTACCCGGCGCTTCACGCGTTGCGAGCAGACTGCCACGTTTCCAAGCCGGAAGAAAAGCTGCTCCTTTCCCCCGCCGCGCCCATAGTTCTGCTGAGTGTCAAGAACCCGGCTGTTTCTAAGGAAGTAGCACCCGAAAATCCGTACCTTGGGGCTATGCTGCCCTACTCGCCGCTCCATCACCTCCTCATGGCTGATCTCGGGATTCCCCTCATAGCGACCAGTGGAAACGCGAAGGACGAGCCGATATGCACGGACGAAAAGGAAGCAATTGGAAGACTCGGAGGCTTCGTCGACCTGTTCCTGGTTCATAACCGCCCGATTGTCCGTCCCGTCGACGATTCAGTCGTCCGAGTGATGATGGGGCGAGAGGCGGTGATCAGGCGTGCGCGCGGGTACGCGCCATTGCCGCTGACTCTGCCCGTCTGCGATCGAGAGGAGTGCGTCCTCGGCGTGGGCGCTCACCTCAAGAACACGGTGGCTTTCTCCGTTGGGCGTCAGGTCTTCCTTAGTCAGCACCTGGGCGATCTCGAGACGCCCGAGGCCAGGCGCGGTTTTGAGGAAGCCTTGTCGGCTCTTCAAAACCTTTACGAAACCCGCTCGGCTGTCATCGGCTGTGACGCGCACCCGGATTACGAATCGACGAGATATGCCCGGGCTACCGGCCTACCGATAGTCGAGGTCCAGCACCATTACGCCCACGTCCTGTCTTGCATGGCCGAGAACGACTTGGGCGGCCCCCTCCTTGGCGTTTCCTGGGATGGCACGGGCTACGGGACTGACGGGACGGTGTGGGGCGGGGAGTTCCTCGAAATCAACGAGAGCTCCTTCAGCCGGGTCGCCCATCTCAGGACGTTCCCTCTGCCAGGGTCCGAGCAGGCGATTCGCGAACCGCGCCGCTCTGCCATCGGCCTGCTCTACAGCGTCTTCGGGGACGTTTGTTTCCACATGATCGATCTTGCCCCGGTAGCCGCCTTTTCCGCAGCGGAAAGGGCAATTCTGAGGGTCGTGCTGGCGAAGGGGATCAATTGCCCTGTCACCTCCAGTGCGGGGCGGCTTTTCGACGGAGTGGCTGCCTTGGCCGGAGGCTGCCAGATGAGTACGTTCGAAGGTCAGGCGGCGATGCAGCTCGAGTTCGAGTGCACCGGCCTGCAGTCGGACGAAAAGTACCCGTTCGGCCTGACGGAACCGAACGACGGCGCTAAACAGCCAATCCTGATAGACTGGGAGCCGCTCGTGAAGGAAGTGGTCGCCGACTCGAGAAGAGGCGTGCCCGTCAGTATTGTCGCTGTGCGTTTCCACAACGCCCTCGCCGAAGCCATTGTTGCTGTTGCCAAACGAATCGGCCAGACTCGGGTGGTCCTGAGCGGCGGCTGTTTTCAGAACCGCTACCTGACGGAACGGACAGTAACCCGGTTGACCGAAGATGGTTTTCGAGCCTACTGGCATCAGCGGGTTCCCCCGAACGACGGCGGGATTTCTCTCGGCCAGGTAACCGCGGTGATGAGGAGAAAGGGTTAATCGAATGTGTCTCGCAGTACCTGGGCTTATTGAAAGCATTTACGGCGACGGATTTGAGCGGGCCGGAAAGGTCAACTTCGGCGGGATTGTCCGCGAAGTGAATCTGGTGTGCGTTCCCGAAGCTCAAGTCGGTGACTACGTGGTTGTCCACGTCGGCGTCGCGATCAGTAAGGTCGACAAAGAAGAGGCCGAACAGGTGTTCGAGTATCTCCGGCAGATGAGCGAGGAGGAGCCGCAGGCGTGAAATTCGTCGATGAATACCGCGACCCCGCTCTTGCAGAACAGTTCGCACAGGCGATCAGGCAGCTGGTCACCCGGGGGTGGACCATCATGGAGGTCTGTGGCGGTCAGACCCACAGCATTATGAAGTACGGCATCGATCAGCTTCTGCCTTCGCAGGTGGTCCTGCTGCACGGGCCGGGATGCCCAGTCTGCGTCACCCCGGTTGAGGTTCTAGACAAGGCCCTGGAAATTGCTTCGAGACCGGAAGTCATCTTTTGTTCCTTTGGCGACATGCTCCGAGTGCCGGGGAGCTCCGGAGATCTGCTGTCCGCCAAGGCTGCCGGAGCGGATGTTCGGATCGTCTATTCCCCGCTCGATGCCGTCAAGCTCGCCAAGAGTCATCCCGACAAGCAGGTGGTGTTTCTCGCGGTGGGATTCGAGACGACCGCGCCGGCCAATGCCTTGGCTGTAGAACAGGCTTCCCGGATGGGGCTTGACAACTTCACGGTCCTGGTTTCGCATGTGCTCGTTCCCCCAGCCATTGAAGCGATCCTGCAGGCGCCTGAGAATCAGGTGAACGGGTTCCTCGCGGCGGGCCACGTGTGTGCGGTCATGGGATGTGAAGAGTACGAGCCGATTGCCGCGCAGTATCGAGTGCCGATCGTGGTTACCGGTTTTGAACCGCTCGACATACTGCAGGGCATCTATATGTGCGTTAAACAGCTCGAGGAGGGGCGGGCGGAGGTCGAAAACCAATATGCGAGATCGGTTCGGCCAACCGGTAATCAGCCGGCTCGGGAACTGATTCGAAGGGTGTTCCGGGTGATTCCGCGAAAGTGGCGGGGTATCGGTGAGATTCCGGCTAGTGGCTTGGGACTGGCGGAGCCATACGCGAAATATGACGCGGAGCAGCGGTTCGGGGTGGCCGCCACGTCAGTCCCGGAGAGTTCGGAGTGTATCAGCGGCCTGATACTCCAGGGAAGAAAGAAACCACCGGAGTGCCCGGCCTTCGGCAAGCGCTGCACCCCGGAACAGCCGCTTGGCGCCACCATGGTTTCGACCGAAGGCGCCTGCGCGGCCTACTATCGCTACGCGCGCGGGAGATGAAGGGTCTATGTCCGACCAAACCCGGTTCGAGCTCCAGTGCCCCCTCCCGATTCGCAGGTATCCCCGCGTCCTGGTCGCTCATGGGGGAGGAGGCCGCTTGATGAACGATCTCATACGGGAGATGTTTTTCCCTGCCTTTGACAACCCGATCCTGGGTCAAGGTCTGGACGCGGCCTCTCTTCACGTCCCTCCGGGGCGACTCGCGTTCACCACCGACTCCTACGTTGTCAAGCCTCTGTTCTTTCCCGGTGGCGATATCGGATCAATGGCCGTCTACGGCACGGTCAATGACCTGGCCATGGTCGGCGCCCGCCCCCTCTTCCTGAGCAGCGGGTTCATCCTGGAGGAGGGGCTCCCTATGGAAACCCTTTGGACAGTCGTGCAGTCCATGCGCCTCGCTGCCGAGAAGGCCGGGGTAACGATTGTCACTGGCGACACCAAGGTTGTGGACCACGGCAAAGGCGACGGCATCTTCATCAACACCGCCGGGATCGGTGTCCTCGAGCACTCGCTGGAAATTGGCCCAAGCCAGGTTAGGAAGGGAGACAAGATCCTCGTCAACGGTGACATAGCCCGTCACGGAGTAGCCGTTCTTTCCGTACGCGAAGGCTTGGAGTTCGAAACGCATATAGACAGCGATTCGGCTCCCCTGGCTGACCTCGTGGCGACGCTCATCCGGGCAGGTATTGAAGTCCACTGCTTACGGGACCTGACCCGAGGTGGCCTCGCCTCCGCGCTGGTCGAGATAGCCGAGCAGGCCGGCTTGTCGATCGGTATCCAGGAAAAATTGCTCCCTTGCCGTGCCGACGTAAAAGCCATTTGCGAATTACTGGGATTCGATCCGCTGCATGTAGCCAACGAAGGAAGATTGGTCGTTTTTGTGCCTGCATATCAAGCTGAACGAGCCCTTGAACTGATGAAAGCCCACGAACAAGCGCAAGGCGCAGCTCTCATCGGCGAAGTGACAGCCGCCGACTGCCGGGGGCAGGTGATCATGCGAAGCCTGATCGGCGGGAACCGCATCGTTGACATGCTAAGCGGCGAGCAGCTGCCGAGGATTTGTTGAAGGGACCTTTACGGGTAAAACAGCCTCCCCTCCTCGATCCGCGCAAATGCCCAAGCGTATAGATGGTCATGCGACAGCTTGAAGTGTGTCGAGAAACCGGGACGCCAACACAGGTGCCTGCTGATCATGTTTCATGTAGACGAAACATGTCTTGGGCTGTTCGAGCAGCCAGTCCGCCCAGTTTTCCAGCTCCCCCGCCTGGTACTGCTCTTTCCGGAGGCGCACATAAACAAATGAGCCGCTCGTTTCACGGACCGCTGGCGTTTCCTCAGTCTCCGCCTGAACGAGAACCGCTTTGCGGTCCCGAAGCAGTTGATAGACGTCCGACGCACGCCAGGACGCATGACGAAACTCGAAGGCCAACGGTAAACTCGCGCCGTACCGTGTTATGAAATCGTCGAGCACCCCAAGATCCTTCTGGAAATAAGGCGGCAGCTGGACGAGGACAGCCGCGATCTTCTCTCTGAGCGGCCCGATTCCTTTCTGGAACCACTCCATCTCCTCTGCCACGTCGGCCAGCTTCTTCTGATGGGTGATTTTCTGGGTCAACTTCACCGAGAAACGGAACCCTTTCGGGACTTGCTGTTTCCAGGAGGCGGCGGTGGACTCGGAGGGAAAGCGGTAGAAAGTATTGTTGATTTCAGTCGTCGGAAAGCGATCGGCATAGAAGTGAAGATAATTCTTGGGGGCCAGATCGGCAGGGTAGAAGATCTTTTTCCATTCGGGATACGAGTAGCCGGAAGTGCCGACGTAAATTCTCTTTTCGTCGTTCGTGTTCATAAGTTAAATCCTTGAGGAAGAGCGGGAGTAGGTGACTATCCACCAATTACACGAATTACACGAATTGGCTCGGTGCCAATTCGTGTAATTCGTGTAATTCGTGGATAGTCACCTACTCCCGCTCTTCGTACTGCAACTTGATGGACTGGATCACATTCGGATCGGCCAGCGTCGTGGTGTCGCCCAAAATGTGCCCCTCCGCGATATCCCGAAGCAGACGTCGCATGATCTTGGCGCTTCGCGTCTTCGGAAGTTCGGCCGTGATGAAGATCTTGTCCGGGCGAGCGATGGCCCCGATGCGTTCGGTCACATGCTTTTTGAGCTCCTCGATCAGCTCCTTGTGCGGCCGGGTCTCGTCCGCGCGCAGGGTCACAAAAGCCGCGATCGCCTGCCCCTTGATCTCGTGCGGGATGCCGATGACGGCAGCCTCGGCAACGGAATCGTGGCTGACCAGGGCGCTCTCCAATTCCATCGTTCCGATGCGGTGCCCGGCGATGTTTAGAACGTCATCGACGCGGCCCAGTATCCAGTAGTAGCCTTCCTTGTCCCGCTTGGCCCCGTCGCCCGTGAAGTAAATACCCGGAAACCGGTCCCAGTACTGTCGTTTCCAACGGTCCGGGTCGCCCCAGATAGTTCGAGCCATGGCGGGCCACGGTCGCTTCAGCACCAGATACCCGCCGCCGCCCAGAGGGATTGAATTCCCCCGGTCGTCCACAATATCGGCTTCAATGCCGGGGAGCGGAAAGGTTGCCGAACCGGGTTTCAGCTCGGTGATACCAGGAAGCGGAGCGATCATCATCATGCCGGTCTCGGTTTGCCACCAGGTGTCCACCACCGGCACCCGGTCTCCGCCGATGTGTTTCCGGTACCAGACCCAGGCCTCAGGGTTGATCGGTTCTCCGACCGTCCCCAGCAGGCGCAGCGAAGACAAGTCGTGGCGTAAGGGGAATTCGGAACCCCACCGCATAAAAGCCCTGATGGCCGTGGGCGCGGTGTACAGGACATTGATTTTGTATTTCTCAATAATGGCCCAGAACCGGTCCTTGTCCGGATGGTCCGGCGCCCCTTCGTACATGACCGAGGTCGCGCCAAGCGATAATGGACCGTAAACGATGTAGCTGTGCCCGGTCACCCAGCCGATGTCAGCGGTGCACCAATACGTGTCGGTGTCCTTGATGTCGAGAACGGTCGCGGACGTCATCTGAGTGCCGACCAGGTACCCGCCGGTCGTGTGCATCAGGCCTTTGGGCTTTCCGGTTGTGCCCGACGTGTAGAGGATGTACAAGGGGTGTTCGCTATCGAGAACGGCCGGTTCCACACAAGTCCCGCCGCTGTGATCCATTTCACGGTGCCACCAATGGTCCCGCCCCTCGTCCATCGGGACCCGGGTCGCGTTCATCACGCGGTTTACCACGAGCACCGTGCGAACAGACGGGCAGGTTTTGAGAGCCCGGTCGACGTTCTCCTTAAGCGGCACGATATTGCCACGGCGCCAGGCGCCGTCAGCGGTGATAACGAGCTTGACTTCCGAATCCTGTATGCGGTCCGAGAGGGCGTCCGGGCTGAAGCCGCCGAAAACGACCGTGTGAGGGGCACCGATGCGGGCACAGGCGAGCATCGCAATCACCAGTTCCGGGATCATGCCCAGATAAATGGCGACTCGGTCGCCCTGATGCACGCCGAAACGCTGAAGGGTCGCGGCGCAACGGTTGACTTCCCGGTGAAGGTCCTGATACGTGAGGATCCGCTCGTCGCCGGGCTCGCCTTCCCAAATGATTGCGGCCTTGTTCTTGCGCCACGTTTTCACGTGGCGGTCCAGACAGTTGTAGCTGGCGTTCAGCTTCCCGCCGACAAACCATTGGGCCTTTGGCACGTCCCAGTCCAAGACCTTATTCCAAGGTTCGAACCAGTCTAGCTCCTTGGCCATCTCGGCCCAGAACCCATCCGGATCACGCTGGGCCCGTTCATAAATCGCGGGGCTGTTCCACCGGGCTGCTGCTTTGAATTCCTGGGAAGGTGAATAACGACGTTCTTCGTGTAAGAGGGTGTCGATACTGCCCGTTCTGTCGTCTGCCATCAATTCAGATTAACCAAACCGTGCAGGCAGTACAATTTTTGAGAACCACAGGGCCAAAGGGGCAGAAGGGCAAAGGGAAAACAGGGAGGGAAGAACACTCCCTCTTCCCCTCAGAGGCCCAACTTGTCCGCGATGCGCGCCATTGCGGCAATGACGAAGGCGATGTGCTC
>RPQK01000379.1 GCA_003819755.1 Acidobacteriota bacterium
CCGTGAAGGCCAACGTCCGCCAATTGTACGAAAGGTCCAGGAAGACCTGGTTGCCCGCAGTCGAAACAAAGCGCACCAGCAGCATGGCGCCCCACCTTGCGAAGACGATTCCGACGAGCGCGCCTGCCATCGATAGCATGAGACACTCGGTCAGCAGCTGACGTATCAGTCGGCCACGCCCCGCGCCGAGGGCGCGCCGGAGCGCGAGCTCCTGGTTACGGGCAGCCGACCGAGCCAACATGAGGCCTGCCAGGTTGGCGCAGGCGACCAACAGGACCAGCCCGACCACCGCCATCAGGATTTGTAGCGGCTCCTCCATCAACTGCTTCAGCCCGGAGGTCCCCGTCGACGCCGGAGTCGTTGAAAGTGTGGTCTTCAGGTAGTCCTTCTGCCCTTCGGGATCCCAATTTCCGGGGATCGTCGCAGAAAATATACGGGGCGACAAAAGCTCCAGGCGTGCTTTCGGATTTTCCGGGGTAATCCCTGGCTTGAGACGAGCCATGATCCTCAGCCACCAGTAGGATCGTTGCTCCAGCCGGTCGGCGTTTCCATCTACGATCTCCGTCGCGGAGAGAGGAAGCGCGACGTCGAACTTCGAGCCGACTTCCAGTCCATTGAACCCCGGCGCAGCCACGCCGATGATCGGGTAAGAGTTATTACCCAGCCAGATGGTGCTGCGCACGACACTTTCGGACCCCCCGTAGTGATCCTGCCAGAAACTGTAACTGAGAACAGCGACACCCGAGCCTCCCCGCCTGTCGTCCGATCGGTCGATCAAACGGCCGATTGCGGGCCGGACGCCAAGAGTCCGAAAGAAATCCCCGCTGACAAAAAGTCCCTTCACGTAATGCGCTTCGCCATCACGCGCGAGGTCGAACCGCGCGTTTCCCCATGCCATCATGCCGGAGAAGAGGTCCTGCTGGTCGCGGATCTGCTCCCAGATCGGGTTGGTGAAGCTCCACGTCCCCTTCCCGCCCCGCCTCGGCGAGTGTCTCATGATCTGTACCAGTTCCTCGGGCTTCTCGACCGGCAGGAACCGCAGCATGACGGCATCCAGAAGGCTGAAGATCGCCGTGTTGGCGCCGATGCCGAGCGCCAGTGTCAGGACTGCAACGGCCGCGAAAACCGGATTCTTCCCGAGCATCCGGAGGCCGTATCGCAGGTCCTTGATCGTGTTTTCGATCAGGGTGACTCCGCGAGCGTCCCGGCACTCCTCCTTGACCTGGTCCAGACCGCCCAATTCCAGGCGGGCCCTTCGCAACGCCTCTTCACGCGACAAGCCGGAGCGGACGTATTTGTCCGCCTGGTGCTCCACGTGCGCGCGAAGCTCCTCGTCCAGTTCCGTTTCCATTGTCCCCCGCCTGAACAAAGCCCGCAGACGATACCGGAAGTCGTTCAGCATGGTGCACCTCTACGCGGTTTCGAGTACCTGGCTCACCGCGGCCGCCAGCTTGCGCCAGGCCTTCTCCTCGGCTTCCAGCTGAGCCTGACCCGTCTTGGTCAGTTCGTAGTATTTCGCGCGCCGGTTGTTCTCACTTACTGCCCAGCGCGCCTTGATCCACCCGCGCCGCTCCAGTCGATGCAGAGCCGGGTAAAGCGATCCCTGCTGAATTCTGAGGACATCGCTCGAAATCTGCTGAATCCTCTCCGATACCGCCCAGCCGTGCTGGGGTTCGAGGGCAAGGGTTTTGAGAATGAGCAGGTCCAGCGTCCCCTGTGGAAGATCTATGCGTTCTGCCGTCATGTCATCTCCCCTTTCACTTCTACAGGAAATCGTATACCTTCTCTTGTAGAAGGGCAAGGGGAAGGATGGCCGATGGAATTGCGGCGACAGCGCTTAGACGGACACTGCGGTATTGGGCTCAAAAGGAGCGAAGTCGGATGGATGCTTCAGATTTTCGCCGGGTGGCGCGGAGGCTCGATGGCGCCGAAGACGGCTCGCACACGGGGAACTTCGGACGGGGAAATTGGGATAGGCACCTCTTTCCTTTTTCCACGGTCTGATTGTCGTTCGCGAATTCCTGACTAGGATGAGGTCGCGAAACGCTATACCTTCGGCGAACCGCGGCGAACCGCTCCCGGAGGACGACAGCCTTATGCTCGTCCTCACTGCGATTGCGGCGGCCGTCGAGTTGAACGAGATCGAGACGGCGTTTCTCGCCGGCCAGGCGCCGGCCAGTGTTGGCGAGGCAGGACAGCGTCTTACCCGCTATGTCAACCGTGCTAGAGTGGTGGCTCCCTTGGGCACTTTGTGTCGGCCGTTCGGGGCGGTGGCAGGCTGGTCCGGCGTCGCGTACTAAGACCCGTAAGTGCCTGGGTCCTCGCCAATCTAGCGGGGATGGCCATTAAGGGTCTAGGCGTGAAACGGAAGGCGGCGTATGTTGGTCGGAGCTCGAAACTGATGAGCGGACCGGTCAGCTTAGTGTCCCCGACTCCCCCGAACCCGGTTCTTTGGGAACGGGTGGAAGTCATCAACGATGGTTCTGTCAGCCGCAACTGCTAGGCTGCGTGCGAACGGGGGTGCCTGGAACGGGTTCGATCCGGGCGGCCGAGATCGAGATGTTGAGCATTGGCCCGTTATGAGTGAGAGCGACGATCCGACCGTTTTCATCAGTTACAGCCATGACAGCGTCGAACACGCCACTCGTGTGCTCGATCTCTCGAATCGGCTTCGCGGCGACGGGATCAACTGCGTTCTGGACCAGTACGAACCACATCCGCCCGAAGGCTGGCCACGCTGGATGGAGCGGGAAATACGACGTGCGCGGTATGTGATCATGGTGTGCACCGAGATCTACGGCAGACGAGTGCGGGGTGACGAATCAGCTGGAACCGGCCAAGGAGTCAAATGGGAGGGAAACCTCATCTACCAGCACCTGTACAATGCCGAGTCAGTTAACCACGAGTTCATACCGGTGCTCTTTCGTGCGTCAGACTATCAGCACATCCCTACTCCCGTACAAGGCAGTACCCACTACCTGGTCTCGACCTTGCAAGGATACGAGGATCTTTTGCGCCGGCTACTCGGACAACCAAAGACGATCAAACCAAAGCTTGGTAAACCAAGGTACTTGCCAACTCGCCAGGTCCGCACTCCCGTCGCGAGCTTTCTCTCGGCTCCAATTGACGTCCGCTTGTGGGACAAAGCACAATGGCGCGGCACTCTTTTCTGCTTCATACCCGGCCGGATTCCGGTCCTCGGGCTAGCGTTCCAGAACGAAGCTGCGGCACGCAAGATCTTTGCGGGCTGGCGCTCGCGTTACGGGGATCACGATGCGTACGAAGAACTGCGCATCGCTATCAATGAAGGACCGGTCGAAGGAGAAGACCCGGGGTACTCCGTGCACATCTCCCCGGATCTCGAGAACATGCGCCGGCGCTACAAAGAAAACGGCTTTGAGTACACTCCGCCAATCATTGCCTGCTTTACAAGGATCAACAGAATGACACCCCCCGAAGGGTCAGAGAACCTGGCAGTGTTCAAACGGCTCTATCGCGAGCACAAAGCGTACCTGCTAGTACCAGCCATACTATCCGGAGACGCACAACAGGTGAAACCGATCCACCAGCTGGGGATAAAGAAGGGCAAACTCCACCTGCGCCACGTCAGCGAAATCCACGAGGACGATCTGGACGCCGTCGTCCTGGACACCGGGGCAGTCACACGGCCACAGTGGCGACCACCAGGCGACCCCATGAAGTGACGTCGACAACGGAAACACGGGCTCACGCCTTAGGTCTGAGAAGAACAGTTGAACCACCGACGCAGAACTCGCGTGGCCGTTCTTCCGGAGAGACGGGCAGAGCCGTTACGCCGAACTCGTCGGTCGTAGGTCTCTGCATAACCCGTGTAATCGGCAGCACCCCTTCAACGGGGATTAACTCCGTATCGGGTACGAAGAGACTGCCAGTATATCTCAAGTGTACCGGGGGTAGGTCCTTTGGGTGGTGCAGTGCCAAACTCACAAGCCGCCATTCCTTCTCGGTTCCTGGGGCCGTGTCTACATAGTCAGTTTCAGTTGTAGGCTGGGAAGCAAGAAACTGAGTATTTGAGATAGGGCCTCAGTCACTCCCCGCGTTGCGCTGTCACCGGCTACTCACGACATTAGTGCACCGAATCCCGCCTGACGGAAGTGGTCATCAGCAGTCGCAGCTTGCCGGATCTCGTTATCCTCCATGACCCGAAATGAAATGCAGTCGGTGAGGCTCCAGTCCTTATCGTTTCGGTCCTCGAAAAGGTCCAGCGATCGTCGAATCAAATCAGTGCTGATGGGTACAACCTGAACATTTCGGTCGGCATTCTCATAGCAGCCCTTGATGTATCTGGCGGCCGCGTTTCGATGCTCGACTGCGCACAGGGCGTTGCCAATCTCGAGGATCACTGCCTCTGTTATTAAAACGATCGGAGCGCTCCGTATTTCCGTCAGCAGTTCCTTCGCCTTTTGATGATATTGGTCCTTACGGTTCAGCAAGGCTTGGACGTAGGCCGTATCCAGGAGGAGTTTCTCACTCATCTGCCGATTGCCGACGTTTCGGGGTGCCGTAGAGGTAATGGTCGTGCTCGATCGCCCAATCGGCGGGAGCTTCGATCGTGCCGGCAAGGGACTCGAGGATGTCCCAGAGACTCTCTCGGGCTGGAACCGGCGGCGCCACTTGTAGTTGTTCGATCACCTTTCTTACCCAGTCGCCGGTCTGAGCCCCCCCGAGCCCAGCATACGCACCAACAAATGCGCCGATATCCGCGGAAACGCCAGGGTCTGGGTAGCGGCGAGTAGACTGTAGGCACCCCCCTAAACGGTGTCCGGCAGACAGCGTTCCTCCAAGGCAGAGCCCTCTGCCTTGCCGAGGCTGAAAGAAGATAATCAGAGGTGAGTTTGCTTCACAATGCAGCTTGTTGAAGTCAGTTGCCATTGTCACTCTCCAGGCCTATGTGGTTGAGAGCCTTCTCCATTATATCGCGCCCGGCGGTCGCCACCTTTCGATAGTCGATGCTGTCCCCTGGTATCAGCAGGAAGAACTGTGTGAAGAGGCCGTTCTGTATGGTCAGGGAATGATCGATCGTAAGCTGGATCTTCCACTCTCGCTCTGGTAGCTTCCAATGGAAGATGATGCCATTGCCCTCGCTCACGCCAATGTCGGGAACCGAAACCGTGGGGAATGAAGCGAGTACGTCCCTAGAGGTACCCTCCGAGAGTCTGCTGTGTCCGAAATACCCGAACAAGTGCGACTTGAAGGACAAACCGGGGGCTGCTGGCCGCAGCCAATCAGTGGTCTGTTGCAGAATCTCCGCAAAGAGCATCAGATCCTGGTCCGTGAAATTCTTCAGCACCGACTCGATGCGCTCCAGCTGGAATTTGAAATAGCAAGAGGGGCTCAGGTTGACCGTAATTGACTGCGCTGCCGGAACCTGGCTCGTCTGATCAAAAACGAAGTCAGACAGGCTGATTCCCCGCTTCTCGAAGGCGGTGAACAAGCCGTCGAGGATTCTTCCCCCTTGTCCCCACAGGGCAAAAGCGGGCCTCGAAAAAACGGCTACATAGCTTACCTGATTCTCTTGAGTCTGTAACTTTTTCAATTCAGTCTCCCGAACCAAGACGGCCTGCCTGCACTGCCGCTTCCTTGATTTCAGTAGCCTACCACAACGCTAAATGCCAGAACAGACACCAAATGCCCTTCTGTGTGAACGGTGCGGCGGCTTCAATTTTCAGTTTCGTCCTCGTCCTTCGCTTGATGAAACGAAAATTGAAGCCCTGGCACCTTTCCTGGTGTCGCCGTCTTGAGGGGAAAGAGCCGACGCTGGGGGGCGATTCCCGTCCCCCGCTGCAGTTGTCGGGTGGCGAAAGCTGGACCGAATCACCATGGATCCTGCCGTTTGCCTCGGCCAACCGACCGTCCGCGGTCTCCGGATAACTGTCTCGGTTCTCTTGAAGCTCTTGGCAGATGGCAAGACGGCCGAAGATCTGCTAGATCTGTATCCTGAGCTGGAGCCGGAAGACATTCGCCAAGCGATTAAGTATGCCGCCTGGGTCGTGTCCGATCGGGTGCTCGTCGTCCCCGCCGCGTGAGGTCCTATGCAGGCGCCTACCCTGCGGTTCCTCGCTGACATGAATATCTCGCCTGCTACGGTCGATGAACTTCGGCGAACCGGTTGGGATATCTTTCGCGTTTCGGACCAACTCGCCCCCCGCAGCTCGGATTAACGAAGCGGAGGCCAGTCAGACCCTGGAGCACAGCGTTTTTGGCCCGTACCGTTAAGGCTGCTAGGGCCGTGTCGCTCCGCAAAAAACGCTGCGCTCCAGGCTCTGACTGGCCTCCGCTATGGAGATCCTCGCGTTCGCACGAGCCAACGCGAGAGTCGTGATCAGTCAATAGAGCGGCTTGGTTGTCCGTTTCCCGCCTTCACTACCAGGAGATTCGAACGGCTTGCGGGTCGGTCAGCCGGAACTCGACTTTGCCGCGGCTCACGGAGGGGTTCACGTTCCCCTTTGCCGTCCACTGATCGCCTGCCCACGCTCCTCTCTCCACCTTTACGGATTCGTTTTCCGGCTCCGGTCTCGACGACGCCTTGCAGCGAAAGCCGAGAATCAACATCTCGCGGTCGGCAGGCCGGATTGCGATGGCCTGTCCATCATTTACCCCCGCGACCGTGACGCTGACGCCGTCGAGATCCTTGGTTTCCGTGAACCGTTGTCCCGGCATTTCGGCCAGGAACACCCCGTGCTCGCTCGGTTCCACCGAATTCAGCGACCGCAGGACCGGCGCATCGAATCGCCATACAGGCTTCCCGCAATGCGAACGCGCCGTTGGCCAGTTGACCTCCTGGACATACGGTTCTCCGGGAGTCGGGCAGGAATTTTCCATTGTCAGGGGTGGAGAGTCAGGGTCGGACCTCATGATCTAACACAGTATCAGCAGGTTAACGGATTGAGAGGCCTGAAAAAGGGGCTTAGAAGCGATTTTCAGACCCGTTTTCGCGTTCTAAGCTTCGCCCGCGCACACGCCAACAGATGCCATCGTCTTAGAACTCAGAAATGACCGCAAATTTGCATTCTAAGAGCTCTTTTCAGCGCCTGTAGATCCATAAGTAGTGCACTCGCTACACTTCCTCAGGTCCGACCCCGATGCCCGCGACCGGGATGCTGCGCGCCTCCGGGAAACGGCTCCTCTTCCCGGGCGACATTGCTCTCAAGTACCCGGACATCATTCCGAAGCTGCCGAAGGGACTGATTGCGGTCACGTGGGCGTACAGCCC
>RPQK01000380.1 GCA_003819755.1 Acidobacteriota bacterium
CGTCTGGACGACGGCGAACTGACGGCTCAATTCGTCGAAGGCGTGCTGGTCAGGTACTCGATTTCGTCCAAGTAGGGTTTCTATCCCCGAATTACACGGCGCGGCGTAGCCGCGCCGTGTAATTCGGGGATAGAAACCCTATTGGACGGCAGCCAACAACTCCTCGGTCGTGACCACGCTTGCGTACTCACCGTCCAGGTTGGCAAGGGACAGATGGTGCACGTCGTCGGCGTCCCACCAGCGGCCCCGGAGGTCTCTTTTTCCGAAGGTCGCGGTCGCGTTGGCGAGCAGGTAGGTGCGAAATCCGAGATTCCCGGCCATGCGCGTTGTCGCCTCGACCGAATTGTTCGTGACGACGCCGCAGATGACAACACTCGACAGTCCCCGAGAGCGGAGCTCGTCTTCCAGTCCGGTTCCGACAAAAGCGTTATTCGTCTGCTTTCGAATAATCGTTTCGCCCGGCCGGGGCTCGACCTCCGGCTTGAACTCGTTGCCCCACTGCCCGGGACGGTAGGTGGAACCCGGCTCCACTGAATCATGGGCGACGTGGAAAACCGGCCAACCGAGCTCCCGCCACCTTTTCAGCACCTTCTGCAGGTTGACCTCAAGCTCACGGTTGTTTCGGACTCCCCAGCTGGGATGATCGATCGCTTTCTGGACGTCTATGATGAGAAGGGCCGTTTTGTCGGGTAGTTGCATGGGTTTCAAGAAGCCGCGCAAGTATATACCGAACCGAGATTGTGCGAGAATAGGCAGGGCCCGATGAAACTGAAGCTGATCAGCTGCGAGATTCTGTACCGCGAAATGTGCGCGCTCGTCGCGCGTTCCCAGAATCAGGTCGACGTTGAATTCCTCCCCAAAGGGCTGCACGATCTCGGCTCATCAAAGATGGTTGAGCAACTTCAACGGACGGTGGACGCGGTTGACCCCTCTCAGTATTCGGCGATTCTCCTCGGCTATGCTCTATGCGGCACCGGGCTGGTCGGTCTAAAAGCCCCTGCTATTCCCTTGGTTCTGCCCCGAGCGCACGACTGCATCACGCTCTTCCTTGGCAGCAAGGAACGGTACCTCGAGTATTTCCACACTAATCCGGGAGTGTATTTCAGGACGACCGGCTGGATTGAGAGGGGCGAGAACCTCGTGCAATTGACCGGGCACGTGTCGATCCATGAGCAGTTGGGTGGAAACCTCGGCTACGACGGCCTGGTCGCCAAATACGGCGAAGAAAACGCCCGCTACATCTGGGACCAGCTGGGTGACTACACCCGGTACTATCAGCAGCTCACGTTCATAGAAACGGGCGTGGAACCGAACGCAAGCTTTGAGCAAAGCGCCCGGGAGGAAGCGAATCGGCGGGGCTGGTCGTTCGACAAACTCACCGGCAACCTCTCGCTACTCGAGCGCCTGGTCGAAGGTCAATGGGATGAGGCGGATTTCCTGGTTGTCCCCCCCGGCTCCCGGATCGCGGCCCGGTATGACGAGAAGATCATCGAAGCGGAGCCATAAAGGACCTCCAAGGACCTCAAAGACCTCAAAGACAGGCCAACTCCTTGTTGTCCTTCAGGTCCTTCAGGTCTTTCCGGTCCTTCAAACCTCCACCCCCAGCACCGCCCGCAGAAGATACCCAATCCCGAAGCTGAAGCCGGCCACGGCGAAGCTCAATCCCGCCATCTCGAGGAATCTCTTCCGGAAGGGCTCATCCTGGGCCACGGAGATGTAGTAGTTGAAACTGGCGATGATGAGCACTGCGCCGGCGAGCGTAAACGCCAGACAAACGTAGAAGTTCGTGAAGATGAGGTAGGGCAAGATGAGGATCAGAACCGTGCACAGGTAGGCAATCCCGGTATAGACCGCGGCCTTGGTGGCGCTTTTCCCGGTCTCCTCCGACTTCGTCGACAAATACTCGGACGCTCCCATGGACAGGGCGGCCGCGATGCCCGTAATTGAGCCGGTCAGGGCGATAAGCCGGGTGTTTTGCAGGGCTAGAGTCAAGCCTGCGAGCGCGCCGGTCAATTCGACAAGCGCGTCATTCAACCCGAGAACGACCGATCCTGCGTACTTCAGACGTTCCTCGTCCAGGAGACCGACCAGCGCCTCTTCGTGCTCCTTCTCGTCTTGGGCAATCGAGAGAGCCTTGTCGAGCACCCCTTGGACCTCCGCATAGTTCTGCCGGGCGCTTTCTTCCCCCCGCTCCATCAGCTTGATCCCGAAGGTAAACCCGAATATCCGGCTGATGAGGTAGTAGCGCCACATCTGCCAACGATTGGGAGCAACGTCCTGCCCGGTATACAGACGCCACTCCTGGTAATGCCGAAGCTCGTCGGCGGCGATTTTCCTGAGAATCTCTCGGTTGTCGGGAGAATCGATCTGATCAGCCAATCTTGAGTAGACGTAGTGCTCGGTAATTTCGTCTTTCTGAAAGGCCAGAAGTCGTTCACGAAGCTGCGGATCGATCTGGTTAGTCACGATTCAGAAGCTTACCCCCTCCCCGTTCACCTTGTCACCTTGTCACCCTGTCACTTCTTCTCCGCCCACTGCTCGAAAAGCTTCGCGATACCTGCCTCCTGGGCATCCCCGGCGTGCACCGCGACCCGATACTTCAGTTCCAACTGCTCGCCCACCTTCAGTTGCAGGCCGTTCTGTTCCAGCCACTCGAACGGAGTCGGGGAGAAGAAGCCGTAGTCACGCGTGAACCACTTGCTCGGGAACCAGCGGTTTTGGGGGCTATCAAAAATCGCTATCCCTTCCCGGATGCCCAACTGAGCGCCCGAGTAATCACACCAGGGCGAGGCGATCCCATAAGTTCCCTTTTCGGCCAGATTGCCGGAGGCATTCACAAGCGTGCCGCCCTGCTTTACCGATAACGCGGGGACAACCCGAGCCGCGAATAAGGAGTGATTGGTGCGCTGGATACGGATCTCGACCACGGGTTTGAGGATGACGCTAAAGTCGATTAACCGCAGCTTGTTGGTCGCAGCCTGGATCCGAATGACACGGGCGTCGGTCATTATCGGAGACTCACCGGGTTTGCGCCACTCGCATTCGTCGGTGATTTCCACGTAATCGGGCCCCGGGTGTGCGATGACGGCGCCTTTGGAAACAATCTGGCCCTGCTCGTTTCCTTCCTGCCAGTAGTTTCCGCCGTTGACTTTGTCACACCCGAAGAACAGGGATCGATGGTGGGGATACGGCAGCGACGACTCCGTGGTCAGCGGAAGGCCGGACACCGGGCCGTTCACCGGATAGAAATAGGGATACTTTTGCCCAGCGCCGAAACGGTAGACCGTGAAGGTCTGGTCGTCGACTCGAACGATAATGCGATCATCCAGACGCTCGGCGCTCATCTTCGCCGGCTGGGCCGGATCAGTTTGGGCGTCTGCCCGGCTGGCCAACAAAGCGAAGGAAGTGACGAGGAGAGCTAGAACCAGGAGTATTTGTTTCATAATCGCAGGCGAGAATATCCAAGCCGAGCCCTCGCTTCAAGCGAAACCCCGGGGGAAAAGCCGTATGGTAAGCTTATCCGGGGTCCTCTATGTCCAACCGCTTCTGGCTTTTGGCTCTGCTCCTGTTTCCGCTCGACGTCTGCGCGCAGCCTGGTTCCACCGCTGGTCTTGAACCGGGGTTCAACCAGCTCTACTCGCTTCGCTTCGAGCAGGCCCAACAGTACTTCGATAGCTGGTCTCGGCAATATCCCGAGGATGCGCGTGGACCGGTTTCTCAGGCAGCTGGGGATCTTTTCGAAGAGTTCCACCGCTTGGGCATCCTTGAAGCCGAGTTTTTTGAAGATGATGAGACCTTCCTGGAATCGCGGCCGAAACTGAAACCCGACCTGGCCCGCCGCGCCCGGTTCTACGCCCGCCTGGTCCGGGCGGAGGACCTGGCAACCCGGCGTTTAAAGCAGGACCCGCAGGATGCCGACGCCCTTTTTGCTCTCGCGCTCGTCTACGGTCTTCGAGCTGACTACTCGGCCTTGATTCAAAAGGAAAACATGGCGGCGCTCAAGCACACCAAGCGCGCGGCGGGGTTTGCCGAAAGACTCCTGAAGGTGTCGCCGACGTACTACGATGCTTATTTGGCTACCGGTATCAGCAACTACCTGATCGGCAGTCTGTTCGCGCCTGTGCGGTGGTTGCTTCGCCTCGGGGGCTACTCCGGCGACCGCGAGAAAGGGATCCGCGAGCTGCAGATAACCGCGGATCGAGGGCGCCTCCTGGCCCCTTTTGCGCGCCTCCTGCTGGCTGTTGCCAGCCTCCGTTCCGGCGATCGCGGGCGAGCCCGACAGCTCCTGGTTGCGCTTCGAGACCAGTTCCCCAGTAACCCGCTTTACGCCAAGGAAATCGCCCGGATCGACGCGAAGAGGCAGTGATCTTTCGTGGACGAACCAATCGCAACCGAACAAACTCTGACCCCTTTTGCCCAGTCCCCGCGTCTAATCGTTAACGTCTCTCAACCTTGTTGACATTTTGGCATTGGTAAAAGCCATGAGAATCAAGTTTTGCCTGCCGGCAGCCGTGCTGACGGCTATCTGTTCATTTATCCCGGCGCTGTCCGAGACGCTTTCCATTGACCCGGCCCGCTCGGTAATGACGATCCGCGTCTTGCGGTCAGGGCTCTTCTCGGCCTTTGCCCATAACCATGAGATCGAGGCGCGCGGCTTGGAAGGGCAGGTTCGGACGGCCGACAACCCGTCCGTGGCACTACGTCTTGAAACCCGCAGAATCAAGGTCCTCGACCCAAAGATGTCACCCGACGACCGGGCGGAGGTCCAACAGACAATGGAAGGGCCGAAAGTGCTGGACATCAAGCGGTTTCCCGAGATCCGTTTCCAATCTGCCTCGGCTCGTCAAAAGGGAGCCGGCAAATGGGAGGTCTCGGGGAACCTGACTCTCCACGGGCAGACGCGCCCGGTAACGTTGGAAGTGATCGAAAAGGCGGGCCGATATACCGGGCAAGTGTCGGTTTTGCAGCGGGATTTCGGGATCGAACCGGTCAGCCTGTTTGGCGGAACGGTGAAGGTCAAGAACGAAGTCACGATCGAGTTCGACATTCAAACCACGGGAAGCCAGCCCGTTACTTCAGCTGAAGTCGGGAGGGCACAATGAGGAACCTTTCGGTAGAGCGGGCCTTAGCGTTCTTCGTCCTCTTTATCCCCCTCGTCAGCCCGGCTCTCCAAGGCCAACAGGTCCTCGACTACGATGAGCGCGTGGCAAAAGACCGGCCCGAGTTTTGGGCCATGAAACTGGTGGGCTCAGAGCTCTTGATGACGCCGATGGGCCCTCCCCGACGAACCGAAACCGGGCAGATCGAGCTCGGGCTCGAAGCCGGCTGGTTACCGTCCCTCAGCCCCGAGCAACGGTTGATTGGATTCAACGGAACCAAGGAAGAGAATGTCAACCGAACGCCTCTCTTCGCGCGGCCGCGCGTCTACCTGGGCTTGCCGCATGATGTCAGTTTGACCGTTGGCTACGTTCCTCCGGTTCGAATTGGCGGCATCCGGCCCAACATCCTGACCCTGTCCGCAGCCCGACCGGTCATCACTTCACCCGTCTGGCGATTGGGCGTACGGGCCCATGGTTTGTTGGGCAACCTTCGCGGGGACATCACCTGCGACAGCGATACGGTGTCGGCCGGTCTGGATCCGATCCGCAATCCCTATCTTTGCGAGGCGCCTTCCAACGACACGATGACGATTCGTGCGGGCGGGTTCGAGATCTCGAATGCGTTTGCCGTCTCCCGTTCAATTGAACCGTATGTAACGGTCGGCCTGAACTACTTCGACACGAAGTTCCGGACCGACGCCCGGTATTC
Organism: Acidobacteriota bacterium; assembly: GCA_003819755.1. Lineage (GTDB taxonomy): Bacteria > Acidobacteriota > UBA6911 > RPQK01 > RPQK01 > RPQK01. Next base: position 5,809 of record RPQK01000380.1, read on the forward strand.
GGGGATCATCGATCGTTCGCGCCTGCTCGGCGCGGGTCCCGCTTTTGCTCTCGGCGGCGGACTATCGTATCGACTCTCGCAGAAGATTCGTTTCGCCGGCGAGATCTTCTACACGCCCCTCGATGTTCAGCGGTATCTTCAGCCGAGGGTCAACGATGGCTTGATGAATCTGCGCGTGATGGTGGCTTACGACCTGAGGTGATGTAAAAAAGGGACATAAGGGACTAAGAGACACAAGATACGCATGGTCCCTTGTGTCCCTTCTGTCCCTTATGTCCCTTTACGACACCAGCTGCCAAGGTGCCCGGTAGGGCCTTGAAATCAGCCGGTTGGCCGCGTCGTCCCCGCGGAAGGTCTCGCTGACCGGATCCCAGAACAGCGACCGGTTCAGCAGGTAAGCAATGTTTCCCAGATGACAGACGCTAACTGACCGGCAGCCGATCTCGACATCGCAGATGGGCTTACTCCGGGTCCGGATGCAGTGCAGCCAGTCGGCGAAATGGTTGTCGCTCCGGTAAAGACGGATATCGCTGGGCTTCAGCCGCACCCTCAGGAGGCTCGTCGGCTTCGTTCTCAGGTATCCCCGGTTGACCTCGACTTCGCCTTCAGTTCCCGAGAACAGGACGCCGTTAACCGGTCCTTCCTCCCGGGTCATGATGACACCGTTGGAGTATTTGTACGTGAGCGCCGCGATGTCTTTTCCGTTGGGTGGGTGAATCTCGACCGGCCCGGTGTCGTCCATGCCCATCCCCCACTGCCCGATATCGAAGTGATGGGCGCCCCAATCGGTCATCCCGCCGCCGCCAAAGTCCCAGTAGTAACGCCACCGTGCCCAGCGCTCGTCTTCCATGGGAGGCGCCAGCACCGAACTGTATGGGCGCCAGGGAGCAGGACCTACCCAGCGGTCCCAGTTCAGGTAATCGGGCACTGGCTCCGCCGGCAGAATGTAGTCGTACTCCGGTGGCCCTGCCACGTTCACGGTCACTTTTTGCAACTGTCCGATGTAGCCGTTTCGAACCAGCTCGCAGGCGAACCGAAAGCCCTCATTTGAGCGCTGCATGCTGCCGGTCTGAAATACCTGCCCGTATCGCCTGGCCGCAGTCACCATGGCGCGAGCCTCGCCGATGCTGTTGGCGAGCGGCTTCTCACAATAAATGTCCTTCCCCACCTTAGCCGCCTCGCAAGCCGGGAGAGCATGCCAATGGTCGGGGAGGGCGGCAACAACCGCGTCGATGTCTTTCCTGTCGAGGACTTCGCGGTAATCCTCGTACGCCTTGATCGCGGACTCGTCGCCGCCAGGCCGGTTGGCATAGAACGCCTGGGCCTGCTCCATTGCTTTCTGGAGCTTTCGCTTGTCGATGTCGCAGATCGCAACCACCTGGGTGTCGGGCTCGTTCATGAAGCCGCGTAGAAGAAACGATCCCTGCTTCCCGACGCC